>JAZSOX010000164.1:0-21833 GCA_045537175.1 Bacilli bacterium | reverse complement strand
TGTTAATCATAAATGTAACATATATAATATAAGACCAACTGATTGCAGCTTATTTCCATATGATATAGTAAATCTTAATAACAAATACTACCTAATACTTTATAAATTAAATTGTATAAATATTGAAAATTTCTTAAATATTCCAAATAGTATAGAATCTCTTATAAAAGATATTTTGCCATGGATTTCTAAATTTACTGATAAAAGAAACTATGACAAAATGAATAAAATTGATTATGTTATTCTAAAAGAAATAAAAAAGGAAAGTTAAACTTTCCTTTTTTGATTAAACTAATTCAATTCTAACTTCTAAAGCATCATCGCCACGGCGTTCATTTAATTTTATTAATTTAGTATATCCACCATTACGATTTTCATAACGTTTTGCAAGTTCATTAAAGATTTTATTAGTAACATCTTTATCGTTATGTAAAAATGCTAAAGCTTTACGACGAGATACTAATGTTCCTCTTTTTCCGTAAGTAATCATTTTATCAACAAATTTACGAACTTCTTTAGCTCTTGCTTCAGTAGTTACTACAGATTCATGCATTATAACATCTTTAGTTAATCCTGCTAAAATGCTTCTTCTTATACGTGTTTCTCTACCTAATTTTCTATATGCCATAATCCATTACTCCTTAAATGTAAGTCCTAAATCAGCAACTTTATCAAGAACTTCTTTTAATGATTTCTTTCCTAAGTTTCTAATTTTAGTAACTTCTACTTCTCTTTTATCAACTAAATCTTGAACTGTATGTATTCCAGCTCTTTTTAAACAATTATATGCTCTAACACTAAACTCAACTTCTTCAATTGGAGTTTCTAATGTTTTAGTTATAGTATCTACTTTCTTTTCTTGCATTAATCCTGAAAAATCACTGATTGCATTTAAATCTGCTACTATATTGAAATGTTCAACTAAAATTTTAGCAGCTAAAGCTAGAGCTTCTTCTGGAGTCATACTTCCATTAGTAGAAACTTCCATAATTAATTTATCATAATTTTCATTTTGTCCAACACGAGTATCAACTACTTCGTATTTAACAAGTTCAATTGGAGAATATGAAGAGTCAATTGCAATAGTTCCTACTTTTGCATCTTCTAATCTCTTTTTATTTTCTTTTGCATCAACATATCCACGACCATTTTCAACTGTCATTTCAATATCAATTTTTCCACCACTAACTAAGTTACAAATAACTAAATCAGTATTTATAACTTCAACGTCAGCGTCTTTTTCAATCATTCCAGCAGTAACTGGACCTTCAGTATCAGCATATAATCTAATTGTTTTCATTTCATTAGAATGATTTTTAACAACTAAATTTTTTACTGCTAATACTATTGCTGTAACGTCTTCTACAACACCTTCAATTTTTTGGAATTCATGTAAAACTCCATCAATTTTAATGCTTGTTACAGCACTTCCTGGTAAACTAGATAATAGTACTCTACGTAATGCATTTCCTATTGTAGTACCAAATCCTCTTTCTAAAGGATCAATTTCAAATTTTCCAAAATGATTGCTTTCGATGTATTCAGTAATTTTGTATTCTGGTTTTTCAAATTTTATCATAATACAATATTCCTTTCTTAAAGTTAATTTCTAGGTCTTTTAGGTGGACGACATCCATTGTGAGGGATTGGAGTTTCATCAATAATACTTGTAACTTCTAATCCAGCACTTTGTAATGATCTGATTGCATTTTCACGTCCTGGTCCTAAACCTTTAACATAAACTTCAACTTTTTTAACACCTTGTTCAATTGCTGCTGCAGCTGCAGCTTCAGCTGTTAAACCTGCAGCAAATGGAGTTTTCTTTTTGCTTCCAAGATATCCGATTCTTCCAGCACTTGACCAACTAATAGCATTTCCATCTTTATCACTAATTGTAACAATTGTGTTATTATATGTTGAATGAATATGAGCTTCAGCTTCTGGAATATTTTTCTTAATTTTTCTTTTTCTTCTATTATATGCCATAAGTTATCCTCTACTTTCCAACCTTTTTCTTGTTAGCTACAACTTTTCCTTTACCTTTACGAGTTTTAGCATTTCTACTAGTTCTTTGTCCTCTTACTGGTAAACCTTTTTTGTGTCTAACACCTTCATAACAATTTATTTCCATTTTATTTTTAATGCTCATTTGAACATCTCTACGTAAGTCACCTTCAACTACATATTTATCTACTTCTTTACGTAATGCAGTAACTTCATCGTCAGTTAAATCTTTAATTTTTTTAGTTTCATCTACATTTGCATCTTTACAAATTGTTTTTGCAAGTGGACGACCAATACCATAAATTGCTGTAAGTCCTATACAAGTATGTTTTTCTCCTGGTAATTCAATATTCTTAATTCTTGCCATAATTTCCTCCTAACCTTGAACTTGTTTATGTTTAGGATTATCACAGATAACCATAACTTTTCCGTTTCTTCTAATAATTTTACATTTTTTGCAAATCTTTTTTACTGATGGTCTAACTTTCATAACTTTCCTCCATTATCTTTTGTTCCATGTTATTATCCCACGTGTTAAATCGTAAGGCGACAATTGTACTGTAACTGTATCACCTGGTAGAATACGTATCATATTAATGCGCATTTTACCAGAAACGTAGGCTTTTACAGTATGTCCGTTTGGAAGTTCTACTAGATAATCTGATCCTTTTAAAACTTCTACTACTTTGCCTTCAACTTCAATTTTATCATTCTTTTTGGATTCTGCCAATTTTCTCACTCTCCTGTTAATATAACAAATCCATCTTTGGTAACTAATACTGTATGTTCAAAGTGAGCACTAGGTAAACCATCTTCAGTTTTAATAGTCCACTCATCTTCTTCCATATATATATGGCGACTTCCCAAATTTAACATTGGTTCTACAGCAATTACCATACCACTCTTTAATCTTGTAACATCATTCGTAAAATAATTTGGTACATCTGGATCTTCATGTACACTACTTCCAACCCCATGACCAACTAATTCTCGAACGACTCCTAAGTTGTTCATTTTTGCAAAATTTTCAATCTTGCTTCCAATATCACTTATTTTAACACCATCTTTGATAACACTCAAGCCTTCATATAAACTTTTTCTAGTGTTTTCAACTAAATCTTCAATTTCTTTTGATGTATGTCCGACTATATAAGTATTAGCGGAATCTGAATGATATCCTTTATATTCAACGCCAATGTCTACAGATACCACATCACCATCTTTTAGTTTTCTTTTAGATGGTATACCATGTACTACTTCGTCATTAACGGATATACAGATACTTGCTGGGTAACCTTCATAATTTAGAAACGAAGGATTACATCCATTATCTAAGATAAACTTATGAGCTATATCATTTAAAGCTTTAGTAGAAATACCAGCTTTAATATTCTTTGCAACTTCTAAGTGTGTTAAATAATTGATATGCCCAGCATGTTTCATTAATTCTATTTCTCTATCACTTTTTATACTAATCATTTTAAAATGTCCTTAATTTTATCTGTAATATTTTCTTTACCAATTTTAGTATCTATAATATGTAATTTATTTTTACTCTTATAGAAGTCTACAATTGGTTCATTATTTTCTAAGAATGTGTAAAATCTATTTCTAAATGATTCTTCATTATCATCAGTTCTTTGAACTAAAGACTTACCACATTTATCACAAATATTTTCTTTTTTTGGTTTAGCTTCATTAAAGAAAATATTATAAGATAATCCACATTCACATGTAAGACGACCTAATGTTCTTTTTAATGCTTCTTCTAATTCAATATCTAGATAAACCACTTCATAATCCACAATATTCAATTTTTTAAGTAATTCATCTAACATATAAGCTTGATTCAAAGTTCTTGGAAAACCATCTAAAATAAATGGCTTATCAATTTCTTCTAATTTATTAGTAATTAGTTCAAATACTATTTCATCACTAACAAGTGAACCACTACTCATAATATCTTCTATTTGAATCCCAATACTGCTTTTCTTATTAATCTCATCTCTAAGCATATTACCTGTAGAAATATGTTCATAACCTAAATCTACTAATACACTACTTTGAGTTCCCTTTCCCGCAGCTGGTGGAGCAATAAAAATCACATTCTTCATTATCTTAATCTCTTTCTCTTTTCTTTATAACTTCTTGCAAGTAAACTACTTTCCATTTGCTTATAAGTTTCAATAGCAACACCTACTACTATAAGTAATCCTGTACCACCAATAGTAACAGTACTAGGTAGCCCAGATATTTTACTTACAAGTACGGGAAGTACTGCAATAATTGTTAAGAAGATACTACCTACAATTGTAAGTTTACTAATTGAAGAACTAATATACTTTGAAGTATCTTCTCCAGGTCTAATTCCTGGAATATAGCCTCCTCTTTCATTTAAATTTTTACTCATTTCTTCTGGATTCATTACCATGAATGTATAAAAATAACCAAAGAAGAAAATCAAAATTATATAAAGTAGAAGACCTGTTGTTGATGTATAAACAATGTAATTATTTACAAAATTAATCGCTGTTTCATTACCTATTAATGCTACAACAGTAGAAGGTACTGTTAAAAGTATTTGAGCAAATATTACAGGAATAACTCCAGCAGAATTAATTTTTATTGGTAAATAACTTTGTTGTGCACCATAAGCACTAGTAGTTCTATTTGCATATTGAACTGGAATTCTTCTTTCAGCAAGCTGAATATAAATTATTCCAACAAGTACTAAAATATATACTAAAATGAATACAATAAATAAGATAACGCCTAATCCTAAAGCATATGTTCCATTAATAAATGCAGTGTATGCTCCTATAAATACGCTTGGCATACTTTGAATGATACCTGCTAAAATAATCATTGATGATCCATTACCAATACCTTTTTTAGTAATTTGATCTCCTAACCATAAGCAGAATGATGTTCCAGCAGTCATAACTAATGCAGTTTTTATCATATCCATTGTGCCTAATGACTTCATATAGAATACACATAAAGCATAAGCTTGTACAAACGCTAGTACTATTGCTAAATATCTTGTGATTTTATTTATTTTTTGTCTTCCAACATATCCTTGTTCTTTTAGTTCCTTAAAATAAGGTATAATATCCATTTGTAATAATTGAGTAATAATAGAAGCAGTTATATAAGGAGAAACTCCTAATGCAAATATTGAAAAGTTTTGCAAACCGCCTCCACTCATTAAATTGAATATTTCTAAAAATCCAAGATCTTGATATATTTTAGAAGCCCAAGGTATCGTAACAGTTGTTCCCAAACAGAACAAACCTAAACAAGCTAAAGTAAAATATATTCTTTTTCTTAAATCTTTATTAGATTTACTAAAAAGTTGGGAAAACCCACGAAACATCTAAATCACCTCAGCTTTGCCACCGGCTTCTTCAATTTTAGTTACAGCCTTACTTGAGAATCTTTGTGCTTTAATAGTTAATTTTTTATCTAAGTTTCCATTAGCTAAAACTTTAATACCACACAAACTATTCTTTATTATTCCTCTTTCTTTTAATATTTCTGGTGTTACTACATCACCATCTTTGAAGAATTTATTTAATTCATCAAGATTAATTGTTGCAAATTCGCATCTAAATCTTTTATTATTAAAACCTCTTTTAGGAAGTCTTCTGTATAATGGAGATTGTCCACCTTGGAACCAAGCTGGAATTGAAGCTCCGCTTCTAGACTTTTGTCCGTTTTCTCCACGAGTTGATGTTTTACCCATTCCTGATCCTGGACCTCTACCAACTCTTTTTATACTTTTTGTTTCTTTAGATTTTGGTAAATTTTCTAATCTCATATTATAGTTCCTCCACTTTTTTGCCACGTAATTCTGCAATATGTTCTGGAGTTCTTTGTGCTTGTAATGCTTCTAATGTAGCTTTAGCAACATTAATTTGAGTACTTGCACCTAAACTCTTAGCAACTATATCTTTTACACCAGCTAGTTCTAATACAGCACGAGCTGCTCCACCAGCGATAATTCCGCGACCTTCTTTTGCAGGTTTTACTAATACTATACTTCTACCTACTTTTCCAGTTTCTTCATGAGGTATAGTTCTATTATCAATTAAAGATATTTTTACAACGTTTTTATTAGCAGCTTGAATAGCTTTTTTGATAGCTTCAGAAACTTCATTAGCTTTTCCAGTTCCGATACCTACTAAACCTTTTCTATTTCCAACAGCAACATCTGCTTTGAAACGGAAATGTCTTCCACCTTTAGTAACTTTTGTTACTTTAGATATAGATATAACTTTTTCTTCTAATAAGTTTTTCTTTGCATCATTATTTTTTCTAACAACTTTCTTATCCATACGTCCTCCTTATATCTCTAATCCTGCTTCTCTAGCAGCATCTGCTAAAGCACTTACACGACCATGATATAAGTATCCACCACGGTCAAAAACTACTTTAGTAATTTTTGCTTTCTTACATTTTTCAGCAATGTCTTTACCAACTAATTTAGCAGCTTCAACATTACCTCCATTAGATAGTTTAAGACTACGACTTGAAGAACTTACTAAAGTTGTACCAGTTGTATCATCAATAACTTGAGCATAAATACCATTATTTGAACGGAATACATTAAGTCTTGGCATTTCTTTAGTTCCACTGATATTTTTTCTTACTCTTTTATGTCTAATTAGACGAGTTTCATTTCTAGATTCTTTTCTTATCATATTTTACCTCCTTAAGCCGCTTTCTTTCCTTCTTTACGACGAACATATTCGCCTTTATAACGGATACCTTTACCTTTATATGGTTCTGGTTCTCTTATTTTTCTTATATTTGCTGCAAATTCTGATACTCTTTGTTTATCTGTCCCTTTAACAGTAATTTCAGTATTACTTACTAGTTCTACTGATAATCCTTCAGGAACAATAACTTCTACTGGATTAGAGTAACCAGCATTTACAACTATTTTATTACCTTGTACATTGAAACGATATCCAACCCCAACAGCTTCTAAACCTTTTTCAAAACCTTGTGATACTCCAGTAATCATTCCACTAATTAGTGAATTAGTAGTACCTTGCATCATATTAGCTTGTTTAGATTCTTTAACTTGAGTTGTAACTAAAGTATTTTCTTCTACAGCAACTGCAACTAAAGGACTAACTTCTAATTTTAGTTCTCCTTTAGCGCCTTTTATAGTAACTAAATTACCTTCTATAGTAACTGTTACACCTTCTGGTATATTTAATTTTCTATTACCGATTCTACTCATAATTACTTACCAAATATAGGCAAGGACTTCGCCTCCTAACTTAGCACTTCTAGCTTCTTTATCAGTCATAAGACCTTGAGAAGTAGAGATTATTGCAATACCTAAGCCGTTAAGAACACGAGGAACTTCATCAGCTTTAGCATATACACGTAATCCAGATTTACTGATTCTTTTAAGTCCAGTAATAACTCTTTCTTTTTTAGCACCATATTTAAGTGTTAAAGTTAATTTATCACCTTTAGTACTTTTTTCATAATTAAAATCTGCTATGTAACCTTCTCTTTTTAAGATTTCAGCAATGCCTAAAGTCATTTTAGTACCAACTACTTCAACAGTAGCATATCTCATGATATTAGCATTACGAATACGAGTTAACATATCTGCTATTTTATCTTGTACAAACATTTTGCTCCTCCTTCTTACCAACTAGATTTCTTTACGCCAGGTATTTGGCCTCTGTTTGCTAATTCTCTAAAGCAAATACGACATAATTTGAATTTGCTTAGAACAGCATGTGGACGTCCACATCTTTCACATCTTGTATATTCTCTTGTAGAAAATTTTTGTTTTCTACTATTTTTTACAACCATACTTTTCTTAGCCATATTTACACCTAACCTTTAAATGGCATTCCAAATGCCTTTAGTAATGAACGAGCTTCGTCATTACTATTTGCTGTAGTAACGAATACAATATCCATACCACGAATTTTATAAACATTATCATATTCAATTTCAGGGAAAATTAATTGTTCTTTAATTCCTAATGTATAGTTCCCTTTTCCATCAAATGCATGAGCACTAATTCCACGGAAATCACGAACACGAGGAAGTGAAATTTTAATTAATTTTTCCATGAAGTTATACATGTTTTCTCCTCTTAATGTTACTTTAACACCAACAGGTTGTCCTTCTCTTAATTTAAAACCAGCAATTGATTTACGAGCTTTAGTAACTATAGCTTTTTGACCAGCTATTAATTCTAAATCTTTTTGAGCAGCCTCGATGAATTTAACATCTTGGCTACCTTCACCAACACCCATATTAATTACGATTTTTTCTAATTTTGGAACTTGCATTACACTTTTGTAATTAAATTCTTTCATTAAATCAGTTTTAATTTTTGATTCATATAATTCTTTAAAGTTACTCATAAATTCACCTACTTACTAGCTTTCTTTGTAGACTTCTTAGTTTCTTTTTTTGTTTCTTTAACTTCATCTACTTTTTTTACGTTTGATACATGGATAGGCATTTCGATTTCAAAAATTCCACCCTTATCATTATTTGTTCTAGGTTTTGTATGTCTTTTAGAAATATTTACGCCTTCAACAACAACTTTTGATTCATTTTTTAAAGTTTTAATTACTTTACCAGTTTTACCTTTATCTTTACCAGCAATAACTAAAACATTGTCATTTACTTTTATCTTCATATTTCCTCCTATAAAACCTCAGGAGCTAAAGATATGATTTTCATATAATCTTTTTCTCTTAATTCTCTAGCTACTGGACCTAATACTCTTGTACCAATTGGAGTTTTATCATCTTTAATTAATACGCAAGCATTATCATCAAATTTAATATAAGAACCATCATTACGACGAACGCCTTCAACAGATCTTACAATAACTGCTTTAACAACTTTTCCTTTAGGCATATTACTATTTGGAATAGCTTTTTTAACAGTTCCAACAACAACATCTCCGATGTTTCCACTTTTAACTTTACTTCCGCCCAAAACTTTAATTACTAAAATTTCACGAGCACCAGTATTGTCAGCAACTTTTAATCTAGATTCTTGCATTACCATAAGTATACCTCCTAAAGAATAACAGCTTTTTGAATAACTTCAACTAATTCATATTTCTTAGTTTTAGAAATAGGTTTAGTCATTCTTATTCTAACTGTATCTCCTATATTAGCTTGTCTATTTTCATCATGTGCTGCATACTTTTTAGAGTATTTAACACGTTTATTATATAAAGGATGACGTTTGTAAGTTTCAACTAAAACAGTTATAGTCTTTTCGCATTTATTACTTACAACTTTACCAGTTAATTCTTGAACTCTTTTAGCCATTATTTGTTACCTCCGTCTAATTTTCTTTCTGTAAGAACAGTTTTCATTTTAGCAACATTTCTTCTTAGTGTTCTAAGTTCTACTGGTTTTTCTAATGTACCACTTGCTTGTTGCATTCTTTTTGTGAATAATTCTTCTTTAGTTTCTTTAATCTTTGCAACTAATTCTGCATCAGATAATTTTCTAATATCTTTAATATCCACTACTATTCACCATCCTTCTTAATAAATTTACATTTGATTGGTAATTTATGTGAAGCAAGTCTTAGAGCTTCTCTAGCTGTTGCTTCATCAATATCACTTATTTCAAACATAATTTTTCCTTCTTTAACTACAGCAACATATTGTTCAACTGCACCTTTACCTTTACCTTGACGAGTTTCTAAAGGTTTTTTAGTTAAAGGTAGGTGTGGGAAAATATTAATAAATACTTTACCACCACGTTTCATATAACGTGTCATAGCAATACGAGCAGCTTCGATTTGACGAGCACTTATCCAAGCACCTTCACAAGCTACAAGTCCGAATTCACCTTTTGTTAAAGTTGTATTTCCTCTTGCACGACCATCATATGTTAATCTGTGCGACTTTCTATATTTAGTCCTTTTTGGCATCAACATGGTTAGTCGCCTCCTTTTTGTTTAATCTTTTTGCAGGTAAGATTTCATCTTTGTAAATCCATACCTTAACACCAATTTTTCCGTAAGTTGTATTAGCTTCACTTTGAGCAAAATCAATGTCTGCTCTAATTGTATGTAGAGGAACAGTTCCTTCAGTATAACCTTCACTACGAGCCATTTCAACTCCGTTTAATCTTCCTGATACTAAAGTTCTAATACCTTTAGCTCCTGCTTTCATAGTATCTCTGATAGCTCTTTTTTGAGCAGCTCTAAATGGAGCTCTATTTTCAATTTGCATTGCAATATTATCAGCAACTAATTTAGCATTTAAATTAGGATTTTTTTCTTCTAAAATGTTAATAAATACTTCTTCATTAACAAGTTTAGAAACTTTTTTACGTAACTTTTCGATGTCTTCTCCACCACGACCAATGATAACACCTGGTTTAGCAGTTTTGATTGTAACATCTGCTCTATTTTTCTTTCTTTCAATAATTACAGAAGAGATAGCAGCATCTTTAAGATTTGTTAAAATGTATTCACGAATTTTGATATCTTTATTTAATTTATCAGCATAATCAGCTTTAGCATACCAACGTGATTCCCAATCTTTGTTAACACCTAAACGGTATCCAACAGGATTAACTTTTTGTCCCATTATGCATTTTCTCCTTCCATAACTTTATTATCAGTAACAACTACTTTAATGTGACTAGTACGTTTATCATGTCTATCAACATTACCACGGCTAGCGAATTGAATTCTTTTAAGAATTGTTCCAGGATTTACGAAACATTCTTTAATTACTAATTCTTCTTCTTTAGCACCATTGTTGTTTACTGCATTAGCTACTGCAGAATTTAATACTTTTAATATTAATCTACTAGCTTTTGTATTAGTGGTTTCAAGTATATTTCTAGCAGCTGCTACATCTTTACCTCTAACTAGATCCATTGTCATTCTAGCTAAACGAGGTTTAATTATAGCACCTTTATGAATTGCATATGCTTCCATTATTTACCTCCACCAGCGTGACCATTAAACTTACGAGTTAAAGCAAACTCACCAAGTTTATGACCAACCATTTCTTCAGTTATATAAACTGGAATAAAATCTTTACCATTATGAACTGCAATTGTATGTCCTACAAAATCAGGATAAATAGTACTTCTTCTTGACCAAGTCTTAACAACTGTTTTTTTGTTTTCTTCATTTAATTTTTGAACCTTTTTTAATAATGATTCTTCAACATAAGGTCCTTTTCTTAAACTTCTTGCCATATTATCCTCCTATTTGTTCTTCCTACTTACAATTAATTTTTCAGAAGCTTTTTTAGATTTACGAGTTTTATGACCAAGGGCAGGTTTACCCCAAGGAGTCATAGGACTCTTACGTCCGATAGGTGCACGTCCTTCACCACCACCATGAGGGTGATCGTTAGGGTTCATTACACTACCACGGTTAGTAGGTCTAATACCCATATGACGTTTACGTCCAGCTTTTCCTAAATTAACTAAGTTAGCATCTTCATTTCCAACAACACCAATTGTTGCAATACAAGTTCCTAAAATTTTTCTTGTTTCACCTGATTGTAATCTTACTAATACATATTTTCCTTCTCTGCCAAGGATTTGAGCACTAGTACCAGCAGCACGACATAATTCAGCTCCTTTACCAGGTTTTAATTCGATACAATGTACCATTGTACCTACAGGTATATTTTGAAGTGGTAATGCGTTACCAACTTTGATATCAGCATTTTCACCATTTTCAATAATCATATCTACTTTTAATCCGTTTGGAGCGATAATATATCTTTTTTCTCCATCACGGTAATTAATTAATGCAATATTTGCATTTCTGTTTGGATCGTATTCGATAGTAGCTACACGACCTGTAACTCCAACTTTATTTCTTTTGAAATCAATAACACGATATTTTCTTTGAGCTCCACCACCAATGTGACGAACTGTCATTTTACCTTGATTATTTCTTCCACCAGTTTTATTTACTTTTTTAAGTAATGATTTAGTAGGAGTATTGTTTACAGTAATTTCTTCATTAAGAAGTGTAGTCATACCTCTACGACCATTTGTCGTAGGTTTATAATGTTTAATTGCCATATTCTATTCCCTCCTATAAATCTATTGAAGATCCTTCTGCAAGTGTAACTATAGCTTTTTTATAAGTTTTAGTTTTTCCTACATATCTTCCAACTCTACGTCTTTTTGCTTTAGTATTTAATGTGTTAACTTTTTTAACACTAACTTTGAAAGCTTCTTCTACAGCGAATTTAATTTCGTCTTTAGTAGCATCCTTAGCTACTTTAAATGTATAAACATTATTTTGTCTTTCAACCATAGATTTTTCAGTAATAACTGGCGCTATAATAATATCACTATAATGTTTCATTATTTAAGCACCTCCTCAATTGTGCTAACAGCTTCTTCTTCAACTACCATTACATCAGCATTAACGATGTCATAACAGTTAATTTCATCAGCCATAAGAACTAATACATTTCCTAAATTTCTTGTAGCCATGTATAAGTTTTCATTTTCATTCTTAGTTACAAATAAGATTTTTCCACTTAATTCTAAAGTAGTTAAGATATTTGTAATTTCTTTTGTTTTTAGAGTATCTAATTTAACACTATCAAGAACAACTAATGCTTTTTCAGTGTTTTTATAAGTTAAAGCTGTTTTTAATGCTAATACTCTTTCTTTCTTATTAATTTTAAATGTGAAATTTGTTGGGTTAACACCAAAAGCAATTCCACCACCACGCCATTGAGTAGCTCTAATACTACCTTGACGAGCGCGTCCTGTACCTTTTTGTTTCCATGGTTTTCTTCCACCACCAGATACTTCGCTTCTTGTTTTAGTTTTTCTTGTTCCTTGACGCATACTATCAAGTTGTAATCTAATCATTTTCTTTAAAGCATCGTCATTAACTTCTATATTCCAGATTTTACTATCAAGATTAATATCTTTAACAGTTTCGCCTTTTATATTTTTAACACTTATCTTTGTCATATTAAATCCTTTCTAAAGCCTATTTGCTTTCTTCCGGAGTTTCGCTTTTTACTTCTTCAGTTTCGCTTACTGCTTCAGTAGTTTCAACAACTTCTTCTACAGCATCTACAAC
This sequence comes from Bacilli bacterium, assembly GCA_045537175.1. Classification (GTDB taxonomy): domain Bacteria; phylum Bacillota_I; class Bacilli_A; order RF39; family UBA660; genus SIG200. The sequence continues at coordinate 8,732 of JAZSOX010000164.1, read as the reverse complement.
AGTTTCTTCTTCATAAAGAATAATATCTTTAGGATCTTCTTTACGAGAATTTTTAACTGCTTCTCTAATATAAACTAAAGAATTTTTAGCACCTGGAATATTGCCACTTACTAAGATATAATTTTCACTTGCATTAGCTTCAATTATTTCTAAGTTTTGAATTGTTACAGTATCTGCTCCCATATGTCCTGGAAGTTTTTTACCCTTTAATACTCTTTTTGGTAACATTGTACCCATTGAACCTGGTCCTCTATGATAATGTGAACCATGTCCCATTGGACCACGAGATTGATTATGTCTTTTAATAACACCTTGTGTTCCTTTACCTTTTGAAGTACCAGTTACATCAACAACTGCACCTACTTCAAAAATGTCTACTCCAACTTTATCTCCTACGTTATAAGTTCCAGCAGCATCTCTGATTTCTTTTAAGAAGCGCTTAGGAGTAGTGTTTGCTTTTTGTGCACGACCTTTTTCAGCCTTATTTGCACGATTTTCTTTTTTGTCGAATACGCCAAGTTGAATAGCATTATAACCATCAGTTTCAACAGTCTTAACTTGCATTACTACGTTTGGTTCACAACTAACTACTGTTACAGGAATTAATTTACCATCTTTAGTAAATACTTGAGTCATTCCAACTTTGCGCCCTAAGATTCCTTTCATTTTTTATTTCCTTCCTTTATTACTATAATTTAATATCGATGTCTACACCACTTGGTAAATCTAAATGAGTTAAAGCATCAATTGTTTCCTTACTAGGATTTTTAATATCAATAAGTCTCTTATGAGTTCTTCTTTCAAATTGTTCACGAGAGTCTTTATATTTGTGAACAGCTCTTAATACAGTAAACTTCTCTATTTCAGTTGGAAGTGGTACTGGACCAGAAACTTCTCCACCAGTTCTTTTTACAGTTTCAACTATTTTGCTAGCAGCCACATCAAGTAATCTGTGATCATAAGCTTTTAAGTTGATTCTTACTTTACTATTTGACATTTTCCATGTCCTCCTTTCGCCTATATCTAGTATAGACTTGCTCCACCCGAATTACCTGGGTTAACCAGAAAGATATTTACCAACTCTTCCTAGTGTATCAGCAACCTCGCGCATCATCGCAGTCATACGTCTACCATTATAGCACACTAATTATATGATTTGCAACCCCTAAAATTACATTTTCTTTACACATAAAAAATCTCGTAAAAACGAGATTAATCTATCAAAATTTCTGTATCTTTCATTTCATCAGGTACTGCAATATCCATATATTCTAAAATTGTTGGAGCAACCATTGTTAAATCGCCTTCTTCTTTCAAAGAAACATTCTTATCTACTATAATAAAAGGAACTTTAGATAAAGTATGTGTTGTAACCACATTTCCATCATTATCGCACATAATATCCGCATTACCATGGTCAGCCATTATTATTACTTTATAGAAATTTTCTTCAGCTTTTTCCATTATTTTAGCTAAACATAAATCTATAGCCATACAAGCTTTAACGGTTGAATCATATACTCCTGTATGTCCGACCATATCGGGATTAGCAAAATTAACTAATATAAAATCATAATCCTTAATCATACATTCAATGCATTGTTTCGTAACACCTATCGCACTCATTTCAGGTTTTAAATCATAAGTAGGAACTTTTGGCGACGGAATATGAAACATATTACACTTTTGAATCTTGCCATTGTAACCACCATCAAAAAAATAAGTTACATGTGGAAACTTTTCGGTTTCAGCAATTCTTGCTTGTGTTATACCTAGTTCAGATAAATAAAGCCCCAATGGATTAGTAATTTTTTGTTCTTCTAAAAAATGAAGAGTTGGAATAGATTTATCTATTGGTAAAAAACTATATACTTCTAATTCATCCATTTTATAAGCGTTAAATCCATCAAATAAACTATCTACAAAAGAAGAAATAATTTGTTTGGCTCTATCTGCTCTATAATTTAACCATATTAATACATCACCATTTTTAATTAAAGAATTTGTATCTAAAACTATAGGTTTTAAAAATTCATCTGTAATATCTTTTTCATACATTCTTTTAATAGTTTTATTTATATCATATGTAGCAACACCAACACCTCTAGTAACTAAGTCATAATATACTTTAGTTCTATCATAATTCTGATCTCTATCCATAGCATAATATCTACCACATATAGTAGCAATATTACCAACCTTATATTTGCTTATTAACTCTTCTATTTGAGAAATATATTTATAAGATGAATGAACTTCAGTATCTCTACCATCAGTAATAATGTGAAAATGAATTTTTTTAAATCCATTCTTAACTAAAATTTCATACATTTTTAAAGCATCGTCAATACCAGCATGAACATTACCATCACTACATAATCCCATTATATGAATATCTTTATTTTTATTAAGCAATAATTTTTGAAAAATCTCATTTTCTAAAACATTACTATTTAAAAATTCATTAACTAAAGTTTCATTTTGTTTAATAAGTCTACCGGCACCAATTGTCATGTGACCTGTTTCACTATTACCAAATTGCCCTTCATTAAGACCTACTGCCTCTTCTGAAGCCTTTAATAATGAATGTGGGTATTCTTCCCATAATTTATTAAAACATGTCATTTCGGCATCTTTAATAGCATTTCCTTCTGTTTCTTCTCGGTAACCAAATCCATCTAAAATAATAGTTAATATTTTTTTCATAGTCCCACCTTAGGTTTAATATATCACACTCAAAAAAAAATTACAATAAATGTAATTTTAGTTATAAATTAAGTTTTGATTAATTTTTAATCTGTCTGCTATAGTAGTTAAATATTCGGCATTTGTAGGTTTATCTCTATTAACATTTAAACTATTGCCAAATATTTCTTCCATCAAATCTAAATCTCCTCTATTCCAGCTAATCTCAATTGCATGCCTAATTGCTCTTTCAACTCTAGTCGGAGTAGTTTTAAATTTTTGGGCAATTTCAGGATAAACATCTTTTGTTATATAAGAAATATTATTACCACTCTTATATACAAAAAGAATTCCTTCTTTTATATATTGATACCCTCGTATATGAGATGGTATACCTAAATTATGAAGCATATCAGTAATAATAGCTTCTTGATTGAATAATCTATCATTTTTCTTTTTTAAGCTTACACTTAATATTCTTTTTTCTAAACTCATAAAGTTTATCGGTTTAAGCATATAATAATCTACACCATATTCATTGGCTTCATCCATAACTCTATCATCTTTAAAGCTAGTTGTTATAATTATATTTTTATTGATTTCTCTTTTTTCAAGTTCACCTAATATAAATAAACCATCTAACTTTGGAAGTATTAAATCCATTACTATAACATCAATATTATTTTGATTATTTAGTATATAACTTAAACCTTCTTCTCCATCTTTTTTACAAGCTACTACTTCAATTACTTCATGACTGCTAAAGTACTTCTTAACGTCTTTAGTCATTGATTCATTATTATCAATAACTAATACTTTAATACTAGTTTTCATGATTTTCTCCTTTAAATTTATAATTTTTGTACTGCTTGTAAATTCATTATAAAAGATTATTTGACAAAAAGCCATAGGAAGTTTTGTACTCTTTTGTCAATCTGTGTAAACTTTTGTCGAACGGTAACATTTTACATACTATTAGACAAAAAAATGTTGATAACTAATTAATTATCAACACCATTTTCTTTTATCCATTCTAAAGATTTCAGTTTTCCATAAGCTACATATTCAAGAGTTGCTCCTCCACCACTAGATAAATAATCAAATTTATTTCCAAAACCTAATTTAGTGACAGCAGAAACCGTATCTCCTCCACCAATTATAACTTTTCCATTTATATTACTTAATTCATTTAATAATAAAGAAGTTCCTTTTGAATATTCTTTTTCTTCATATTTACCACAAGTACCATTAAAGAAAACAATTTTTACATCTTGCAATAAATCTTTAACATTAACTACATTATCATAAATAATATCTTCATTTGTCACTTCGTTAATGGTAACTTCTTTTATTTCATCATTTCTATTAATTATAAATTTATCAGTAAAATATATTTTCTCTTGATATTTATCTAATACATTTCTAACATTCTCTAAAACTTCTTCATCACCGCTAACTAAACTATTACCTATATTTTTACCAGACACTTTTAAAAATGTATTAAGTATCCCACCAGTCAGGATTAATTTATCACACTTAGACAACATACTTTCAATTATTTTTATCTTATCATCAACTTTGGCTCCACCCATAATCACAATAAATGGATGTTCTTCATTATGCACAAGACAATCTAAATTTTTAAGTTCTTCTTCTAATAAAAAACCGTAATATGTTGGTAAATATTTGCTAATACCTGCAGTCGAGGAATGAGCTCTATGAGCAGAACCAAATGCATCTAATACAAAAATATCAGCATATTCACTCCATATACGTGCAAGTTCTAAATCATTTGCACTTTCACGTTTTTCTGGCAGATCTGTAAATCTTGTATTTTCTACCAAAAAACATTTACTGTTTGAAGTGTTTATATTACTTAAATCTGTCGGATCTTTTATAAACTCTAAATCAACATATTTTTTTAAATATTCATAAACTACATATAAACTATTCTTTTCTTTATCTTCTTCTTTTTTTACTCTACCAAAATGGCTTAACAAAATAACCATATTATCATTATCTAATAAATATTTAATAGTTTTTAAACTCCTAGTTATTTTACTATCATCAGTAATAATACCATCTTTAACTGGCACATTAAAATCACATCTTAATATTACTCTTTTATTAGAAAAAGAATTTTCACTTAAATAATTCATATTATTCACCATTATTATTTTAACATGGTTACAATCTATTATTTATAAAAAATAAAAAATGTTAACAATTAGTTAACATTAATTTTTAAACATACATTTAGCTACCCTTAGCATTTGAGCAGTATAACCTAACTCATTATCATACCAAGCAACTATCTTATATAGTTTCTTTCCATCTACTTCAACCAAATTAGTTAGTAGTCCATCTACTAATCCACCATAACGTTTACCAATAATATCGCTTGAAACAACAGGATCTTCTGTATATCTTAAAGCATCACTTTGATTTTTTTTAAATGCATTATTAATATCTTCAATAGTAACATCTTTCTTTAAATCAAGTGTTACATCAACTAAAGAACCATCTGGAACAGGAACTCGATAAGCATTACCATCCATCCTTCCTTTAAGTTCAGGAATTACTAAACCAATTGATGATGCTGCTCCAGTAGAAGCAGGGATTATATTTTGACTTGCTGCTCTACCACGACGAGCAAAAATTCCTTTTTTATGAGATATATCTAATGTAACTTGGTCATTAGTAAAAGCATGTACTGTAGTCATAAAGCCTTTTTCTATACCAAAATTGTCTTGTATTACTTTTAATACTGGCGCTAAACAATTTGTTGTACAACTAGCTGCTGAAACGATTTCCTCAGTACCATCTAATATACTTTCATTAACACCATATACAACTGTTTTCATTTCACCTTTACCAGGAGCTGATATTAAAACTTTTTTAGCACCAGCTTCTATATGTTTTCTAGCGCCTTCTTCTTTAGTAAAAACGCCGGTACATTCTAATACTAAATCAATATTTAAATCTTTCCATGGTAAGTTAACAGGATCTTTTTCTGCAAAAACTTTAATTTTCTTTCTACCTGCTACTACTATAGTGTTATCTTCAAAAGTTATAGCATCTTCATGAAATGTTCTATGAATAGTATCATATTTAACTAAATGTGCTAACTCTTCAGCATTTGATAAGTCATTGATTGCTACAATATCAAAATCAGTTCCAGTAATCATTTCTCTAAAAGCAATTCTACCAATTCTTCCAAAACCATTTATTGCTACTCTAATCATTATTTCCTCCTATAAATTCTCTTATTATTGAATCTCCATTAACATATTCACTTGGAATTGGAAAGAATAGTTTTAAGAAATTTAATAATCTTCTAGCTTCTTCATAATAAACGCTTTCAACACTTATCGAACGAAGAAGTGGTTCTATATATACTCTTTCTACTCCAATTTCATATGGAAGTGCTGTATTAATTATTACATCTGCTTGATGTATATATGGGAAAATATATTTTTCCTCACCATTTCTAACACTTTGCCATCTATGAATAGTTTTATTAATACTTTGATTTCTATCTCTATTATCCCTAATAATTCTTCTTATTAATCTTAAATCAACTGTAGATATATAATTATGTTTATCAAGATTTAATGGAATAAATGGACTTAAATAAATTTTATACTTATATTTACTATCGATTCCTAATAATAAATCATCATTTAAAGCATGCAAACCTTCAATTAATACAATACTATTTTCTTTCAATTTAATATACTTTTCTTGAAATTCTCTTCTACCAGTTTGAAAATTGTATAATGGCATTCGCACTTCTTCTTTATTTAATAATTTTTTTAAAGTATCATTAAATAAATCTAAATCCACAGCAGTCAAACATTCAAAATCATAATTACCAAATTCATCTTTAGGAGAATCTTCTCTATTAACAAAGAAATCATCAATAGAAATACTTATTGGATCAAAACCTTGTGCTATTAAATAAGATGATAATCTTTTTGTAGTAGTTGTTTTACCACTGCAAGATGGACCAGCAATTAAAACAAACTTTATGTTTCTATCATTAGTAACTTCTGTTGCTACTTTAGAAACATTTAAATTAAATACTAATTCACAAGACTTTATAAACTCTTTTATTTTATTTTCACTAATGGTTTTATTAATAGAAGTAACATATTTCATATCTAATGTTTCTAACCATTTTTTTCCTACTAAAAATGAATTAATAATACTATCATAATGAACATATTCAGGTAATTTTCCGCCAGTTCTATTACTAGGTACTACAAATATCAATCTATTCCTTCCTAAATAAATAATATCGTATTGTGTAATGCTACCTGTTGAATACGGCATATCTGAATAATAATAATTATAAATACCATTTAATTCATATAAAGTAACTACTTTATCAGATATATTTTGAATATTTACAGCTTTCTCTTCTTGTCCTACCCTTTTATAAAATTCTATGGCTTCCTTTTTCTTTATATTAAGTTTTTTAAATACTTTATCTTCAGAGATAATTCTTGCCATAACATTTTTTATTTTACCCAAATCTTCTTGAGTTATAACTTTATCTCCGACAATTTCACCTAAAACACCTTTTGGAACACTATGTTGATAAGTTATTTCTAAATTAGGAAATAATTCTTTTAAAGCTACTTCAAAAATAAATTCCAAGCCACTTTTATAAATCTTATTTCCTGTTAAATCATTTAAATCAATAAATGTAATTTTAGCGTCTTGACTAGCTTTTTCACTTAATGAAACGACTTCATTATTAATTTTAACTCCTAATATTTCTTTTCCCAAATTAAACCCCTTACTAATTTCATAGTAAGTTGTATTCTTTTCAAATTCTTTTCTTTTGCCAAAAATATCAGTAATTGTTATCATTTACCTCTAGCCAACCCTTTACTATAAAATAGTTTATCATAAATTACACTTTTTTTGAATAAAAACTTACTATTTTTTATATTATAATTATAGGTGAAATAATGAATATAATTCCAACAGTTATTGAAAAAAGTAGTAACAAAGAATATGCTTACGATTTATACTCAAGACTTTTAAATGATCGTATAGTATTTATTAATGGTGAAATAAACGATAATTTAGCTAGTATAGTTGTATCTGAATTACTATATTTAGATAGTATAAATCATAATGATATCTATTTATATATAAATTCTCCAGGTGGTTCTATTACTAGTGGAATGGCCATTTATGACACAATGAATTATGTGAAAAGCGATGTAAAAACCATTTGTATAGGTTTAGCTGCTAGCATGGGCGCATTTCTTTTAGCTAATGGTACAAAAGGAAAAAGATGCAGTTTACCCAATTCGGAAATCATGATTCATCAACCTCTTGGAGGGACACAAGGGCAAGCTACTGATATAAAAATCGCAGCAGAAAGAATCCTAAAAATCAAAGATAAATTAAATAAAATACTTGCAAATGTAACAAATAAAAATATTAAAATAATTGAGCAAGATACTGAAAGAGATAATTTTATGGATCCAGAAGATGCCTTAAAATACGGATTAATTGATGAAATAATAGCCTAGAGCTATTTTTTTATTATAAAAAAAACTCAAAACAAATTTGAGTTTAGTCAATTTTTATAATTGTATCTCCTTCAGCAGATAACATATATTTTTCTTTAGCATATCTTGCTAAGTATTCATCATCTTGTAATTTAGTAATTTCAGCACTAAGTTTCACTTCATTTTCTAAAAGTTCTTCATATCTTTGAGTTAATTCTACTTCTGTTCTTCTATTTTTTAATATCAATTTCCAATCTGAGTAAACACTTCCAACCAAAACTATTAACAATGTTATAATTGCTATAGTAATTAAAAAAAGTCTTTTTTTCTCCTTTTTGCTAGTTCTAGCCCTCATCTTTTACCCATCCTATTTCACTTTGATACTAGCATAGGTCTTATTTTTTTTCAATTCCTAAATAATCTGTTTACATTAATTTTACTAAGTATTTTTCGATTAATAATAAAACCAATAAAAAAACCTAAAAATACCATTAATATAAAGTAAATATGAAAATA
>JAZSOX010000097.1:0-8514 GCA_045537175.1 Bacilli bacterium | reverse complement strand
TCACAATTATTTAATCTATTAACCATATTCTTATGATCTCTATAAATTCTAGTATCTTCAAATTCAAATAAAGAATTAATTGCTTTAAACATCTTTATTAAATCACTAATGCTCTCGCTCATTTTAATGTACGCAATATATTTATATCCTCTTTTTATAACTTTAGCATTTAATTTAAAATAATTAAGTAAATTAGCTATATATTCTGCGTTACTCTCTTTATCTAAAATATATTCTAAATGATATCCACTAGTTTTAGGGTTAGAAACATTTCCTACTCCTAAAAAGGCACCTTTTAAATAAGCCACTTTCTCTTCGTCACTATCAATTAATGGTTCTTCATTGATATTTAAAATATCTTTTATATAATCTACTTTTTCATTAATTTCTAATATATAAATTTGTTTTACTCTAAATCTTTTTTGAATACGCACAGTAATTTTGGCTGATACTCCAAAAGATTCTTTAATTAATTTATATATAAATCTAGTAACTGAAGCATTTTCAAGTGTTATAGTTATATTTTTATTAATTAAAGCATTATATCTTAAAAAAGCATCAATAACACTTCTTGATTCAATTTCATTATTATCTAATTTACTAATTTCTTCTTTTATTCTTGTAGTAAATGTCATTTTATTCCATCCATTAAGTATGAGAATATTACATAAGCAGTTTTTAATTCATCATGTCTATAATAATTATCTTCTATCTTATATAATTTATCTGCTATTACTTTTTTCTTCATTTTTTCTAAATTATCTAAATCTAGTATAACTTGATCTTTTTGTTCTTCAGTTTCATATTTTTTTACTAAAGCAGAATTCATTTTGGTATTATTAGCCACCACTATATCTATAGAATTCTTACCCAAATATTCTTCTAATAATTCTATATGGTTACTTACGTTATAATCGTCTGTTTCTCCTGGTTGAGTAAATAGATTACATACATACATAGTTTCAGCTTTACTATTCTTTATTGCATTATTTAATTTACTATCAAGTAAATGAGGAATAATACTTGTAATCAAGCTACCTGATGAAAATATTATTAAATCAGCTTTTTTTACTGCATCCATTACCTTAGGATTAACAGTTATTTCATCTGAATAACATATTCTTTCTATATGTTTTTTAGTCTTAGTAATTTGTTCTTCTCCAACGAGTCTCTTACCTTCACTAGTAATACCTACTAAATCTACATTATCTTCAGTTAACGGAAGCACATTTCCTTTAATATCTAACAATTTAACCAAGATAGGTAAGGATGATGCAAAATCTCCTTTTAAATCTAAAAGTGCAGTCAATAATAAATTCTTAATTGAATGATTTCCTAAAGTTTTTGATTTAGTAAATCTATAATTCATCAAATCTTTTATCTCATTATTACATTCACTCATTGACAACAACACTTTAGTAATATCGCCAACTGCAGGAATATTATAATCTTTGCGTAACCTTCCTGTACTTCTCCCATTATCAGAAACAGAAACTACTGCTGTTACATCTATAGGAAATAATTTTAAACCTTTTAATAGTTGAGATAGTCCGCTACCTCCACCAAATATTACAATCTTTTTCATAATTAATCACTTCTAATATTTTATCACAAATAATAAAACTAGCAAAGTAATTGCTAGTTTATTGTTATCTACTATAGAACCAAGCATTTTTGTTTGGAAATCCTGGTGGATTAATATAATTAGCAGCAAACTTAGAATATGTTTGAGTTTTATCTGCTGTATAATGATTATTTTTAGAAACACCATAATGTAAATGTGCTCCAGTTGAGCAAGATTCCCAACTTCTTGTTTTTGAACCACCACCGACAGTTCCAATTACTGTTGACGTAGTTACAGTTTGACCTTCTTTAACATTTATATCAAGCAAATGCATATATACAACTGTATATTTAACATTATTCACGGTTACCCATAAATACACCATTTTTCCACCACATCTTGGTGTTTTAACACCATTTTGACCAGGAATACTAATTAAAGCTACAACTCCACTAGCTGTTGCGTAAATTTTAGTTCCCTCTTTATTACCTCCAAGATCAATACCGTTATGGAATCTTTTATCACCATAAACTGGATGAATACGATAACCAAATGGACTTGTTACAACACCTCTGTTTAAAGGTTTAGCCCAACCTGTATTATTACCAACGTTAACACAAACACTTAACTTATCTGTATCTTTACATCCCATATTTTGATACATTTTAATAGTTGACTTCATATCAGCTATTTCTTCATTAATATCTTTAGCTCCCTCTTGAATATCAACTAAACTAGTTTTTAATTCACTAATTTTTTCTTCATAATCAACCATTTTTTTTGCTAAATCTTCTTGATATTTAACTAATTTTTTACTTAATTTTTCATTACTAGAAATAAGCAATTCTAATCGGTTTAATTTTTTTTCATTATTTTCTGTTATTCGATTAATATCATTCATGCGAACAACTAACTCAGTAATAGATTTAGACCCAGATAAATAAGAAGCATATATATTTTCATTTTCTAATTTTTGCATTAGTTTTAAAATTTTTGACGTATCTTCTTTTATTTTTGCTATTTCTTCATTAGTATTTGTAATTTGAATTTCTAATTTACTTACTTCATTTTTAGCATCATCTATTTCTTTTCCAGCTTCTGCATATTTATTATAATTGCTATTAATTTGTGACTCAGTTAATTCTTCCTTTTTGGCTTGAGCTTTAGCTTCTGCTTCCAATTTTGATAACGCTTTTTTTAAATCTCCTAAAGTTTCTTCCTCATTAACTGATAAAGCATTAACAGGAATAATTGCAACATATTCAAAAACAATAACTAATAGAAGTAAAATTTTTATACAATTTAACACTATTTTTTTCATATTTTCAAATACTTTCTTACGGCATTTAAACTTCCAAGCATTCCAATTATTGCTCCAAAGAAAAGTATTGTTAATGCCACTCCAAAAATGTAATTATAGGGACTAATCAATTTGATTATGTTACTTAAAATATGGCCACCCATTTTTTCGTAAATAATAATATAGCCATAAATAGTAACAATTATAGGTATTAATGATCCCATTATACCTATTATAAAGCCTTCAAAAACAAATGGTAATTTAATAGCGGTATTACTAGCCCCAACCAAACGCATTATTTCTATTTCATTTTTTCTTGCATATATTGCTAATTTAATAGTGTTTGTAATTAAGAATGCTGTTACAAAAATAAGAGCAATAACTACAATTAGAGTAATATTTTCTATAAAACCAAATGCCTCTACAATGGTATCTACAGAATTTTCGCCATATATTGCACTTTCTACTTTATCCATAACTTTGATTTTTTCTGCTATACTATTTAATTCTTCAGCATCTTCAACTGTTATTATGAAAGTGTTTAATAAAGGACTATCTTCATAACTTTCAAAAATTGTTGCATAAGATGAAGAATATTCACTCATTTCTAATTCTCTTTCTTCGTTACTCTTGTACGTTACATTTTCTACACCTTGTATATCCTCTATTTTAGATTTTAAAAAATTAATATCATCTTTATTAGCATCTTCTTCTAAATATACTACGATACTTAATTCACTTTCTAAGTCTTTAGTAATACTATTAACATTAGCAGCTATTACTAATGATATAGCTACTACCATAAGTGTTATTGTAGCACATAATATTGATGCCATACTTAAACTAAAATTACGAAATACGCTTTTAAAAGCGTCTCGTATACTTCTAAAAAAAATTCTAAACGCTTTCATGTGACTTGTAACTTCCTTTCAAGTAATCTCCAGTTAATACTCCATGTTCAATAAGTAATACTCTTTTTTTCATTCTATTAACTATATCTTTATCATGAGTAGCCATTATAACTGTAGTTCCTAAATCTTTATTGATATTGTCTATAACTTTCATTATTTCTTTACTAGTTTCTGGATCTAAATTTCCTGTCGGTTCATCACAAATTAAAAGTTTTGGTTCATTAACTATAGCCCTTGCTATACAAACCCTTTGTTGTTCTCCTCCTGATAATTGATGCGGAAAACTTCTAACTTTTTCTTTTAAACCAACTATCTCAATTGCTTTCATTACTTTAGGTCTTATTTCTTTTTCTTTCAAGCCTAAACATTCCAATGCAAAAGCAACATTCTCATACACTGTAAGTTTAGGTAGTAACTTAAAGTCTTGAAATACAACGCCAATCTTCCTTCTTAATTTATAAACACGGCCATTGCGAAGTTTAGCTACATTAACGCCACCTACTACTACACTTCCTTTCGTAGGTTTTTCTTCTCTATATAACATTTTTATAAATGTCGATTTTCCACTAGCAGTATGACCTATTACAAAGACAAATTCGCCTTTATCAATAACAACTGACATATCCGCAAGAGCAGTAACACCAGTTGAATAAGTTTTATTTACATTTTTTAATTCAATAAACTTCATATCATATACTCCTAACTAATTATATCAAAAAAAAACCATTATATAAATGGTAAATTTGACCTTTTTACACCGCCCTGTACTTCATAACAATCGCTGATTACAAAAAAAGCTGTAGGATCTATTTCTTTAATTTTCATTTTAAATAAATTTACGTCTCTATTCCTAATAACACACATTATCATTGCACCTCTAATATGTGAATATCCACCTACTGTAGGAAATATTGTAAAACCAGTCATAAATTCATCTTCTATTAAAGTTTTTACTTTTCTTGATTCTCTCGTATATATCATAAATTTTTTACTATCAGACATTCCAATAATTATCTTATCAACAACCATTGAACTAACCACTAATATAATAATTGCATATACACCCATATCAAATCCAAAAACAAACGAACCTAATAAAATAATTGCAATATTAAATATTATTGAACTTGTTCCCTCGCTAAAATGAAAATATTTGCAAAGTACTTTCATCATAACGTCAGAACCACCTGTAGTATATCCAAACTTATATATTATCCCATTACTAAATCCATATAATAAACTTGCAAGTACCACAGTTACTAATATTTCTTGAAAAGTTAAATAAATTAGTAGGAATTTTGCAATTGGTGCAGTAAAAGTAACAAATATTGGGTATAAAAGTGAACCAATTACAGTTCTCTTAGTTTCTTCTTTACCTAAAAGTATATAACTTACTATAAGTAGTCCAACAGAAGTTATATATATAAATATTTGCTTATCAAATCCAGTTAATTCTTCTATAACTATTGCTAAACCAGATGTTCCTCCAACAACCAAATTATTTGGAACAAAAAACAAATTATAACATAATGCTAAACAAAAAGTCCCAAAGACAAATGCTATTCCAGTTAATAACACATCTTTAGTATCTTTACTAATCTTTTCTCTATCCTTTTTCATTCTAATCTACCTAAAATAATTATACAAAAATATTATTTTAGTTGCAATATTTATTAGCTTAAACATATATTTTAAAGAGGTGACTTTTAATGAACGGAAATTATTATCAAAATCCAACATTTCCAACAAACCAAAATACAATGCCAACTCCATCTTCTCCGCCAGGAAATATCTCATCACAAAGCATGATGCCAATAGAACAAAGTTACATTGAAAATATTCTAAGATTAAACAAAGGAAAAAGAGTAAATGCTTACGTTTCATATCCAGATAGTAATGAATGGAGAGACAAAGTATATTCTGGCATTATCGAAGAAGCTGGAAGAGATCATTTAATTATAAGTGATCCCACAAATGGAAACTGGTATTTGATAAGAATGATTTATTTAGATTACGTAGAATTCATGGAAAGAATAAATTATTCACATGATTATTCAGAAAAAACATTTTAAAAAATAACGGAGTGCTAGGTTATTTCGTAAAATAAACCATCTCCGTTTTTTATTTGGAATAAATTCCTAGATAATCTTTGTCCTCTATCTTCCCAAAAATATAGCCTTAGCCATATTATCATTCAAGTTATAGTGGGCTGGGCGAACCGCATTCGTATTAGTCAAATTATTGTTGTTCATATTACCGCTCGAATTCACATTCCACGCATTGTAATTACCACTGCTATTAGCTCTGTAACGCGACTGTTTATCCAAGATTTACCTATACTTATTATATGTTGATAACTTATTACTTTTCAACAAAAAATGAGAGGCCTAAAGCCTCTCGAAGGGTTAAGTTTCTATTTTAACGTCTTCGTTGACGATTATATCGTTTTAACTTGCCCATACTGGCGCTGTTATTTTGGATTCTACATCACCATTAAAACTTGTATGCTTTGTTACTTTTGAAACATCCCATGCTATATATGTTGTCCCATCTTCTTTTATTTCTTCATGCGTACTCAAATCTAATGTATAAGATACACTTAGACCAAACCCATGAAACATATATGACATATTTGTTACATTTGATGTATTCCAATTGGATATATTACCAATATTGAAATATGAACTTCCAGTTCCTCGAAACATAGAATTCATGTTTGTTACACTTGAAGTATCCCATGCAGTATATGATGAACCATCTTCTTTTGTTATTTCTTTAGTACTTAAATTACCAACATTAAAATTACTTCCAGCAAAGCTAAACATAGATGACATATTCGTTACTTTTGATGTATTCCATTTTGACAAATCTCCTGCATTAAAATTACTTCCGACAGCTACAGATTCAAAGGTACTACTCATGTCAGTTACACTCGACACATCCCAGTCAGATAAATCAGCATTCCAATTATCAGCATTATAACCAGATCTATAAAACATTCGATACATTGAAGTTAAACTTTCTGTTTTACATCCTGTAGTATTTATAGTAAAGTTATCAACATTATACCCTGCTTCATAGAACCACCATCGAGCAGATATTAAATTACATCCAGACAAATTAACATCAAATATTTTTGAATTATAAGCTGTTTCTCTAAACATTTCATTTCCATTCTTTATATTCCAATTGGATAAATTTAATATAAAATTTTCTGAATTATAAGCTGTTTTTTGAAACATATATGACATATTTGTTACTTTTGATGTATTCCAATTGGATAAATCTCCTATATCCCAGTTAGTTGCTTTATATCCTGCACCATTAAACATACCAGACATATTTGTTACTTTTGATGTGTTCCAGTTGGATAAATCTCCTATATCCCAGATTGGTGAATTCCATCCTACTGATGAGAACATTGATGACATATTTGTTACTTTTGATGTATTCCAATTGGATAAATTTCCAATGTTCCAGTTTGTTGTTTTATACGCTGCGCCCGAAAACATACTAGACATATTTGTTACATTTGTTGTGTTCCAATTGGATAAATCACCAATATTCCATGTTGTTGCGCTATACCCTGCATTTGAAAACATATATGACATATCTGTTACTTTTGATATGTTCCAGTTTGACAAATCTCCTATATCCCAGTTAGTTGCTTTATATCCTGCATTTGAAAACATATATGACATACCTGTTACTTTTGATATGTTCCATTTTGATAAATTTCCTATATTCCAAGTTGATGAATTCTTACCAGCAGAATCAAACATATATGACATACTTGTTACATTTGATGTATTCCAGTTGGATAAATCTCCTATATTCCATGTTGTTGTTTGATAGCCGGCATTTTGAAACATATATGTCATCTTTGTTACATTTGCTGTATTCCAATTAGATAAATCACCAATATTCCATGTTGTAGCTTTATATCCTGCATTTGAAAACATACGTGACATATCTGTTACACTTGCTGTGTTCCAGTTGGATAAATCTCCTATATTCCATGTTGTTGCACTATATCCTGCATTATAAAACATATATAACATATCTGTTACTTTTGATGTATTCCAATTGGATAAATCACCAACACTCCATGTTGTTGCACCATATCCGGCGGTATCGAACATCAAAGACATATTTGTCACTTTTGATGTATCCCAATTAGAAATTCCATTTATTTCAAATGTTTTTACATTATATCCAGCATTATAGAACACGCCATGCATATTTGTTACTTTTGATGTATTTAATTTTTCTAAATTAAAGCTTATTGTATTTCTAAAATCATAAAACCAATATGCTATACTTATAGGTTGTATCTCATCTGCTACTACTACATTTGTTATTGGAGTCGCATAACTATACCATGGTGCTTTTTTTGATTGACTATAACTAGTTTCTTCAATTCCTGTATATACAGCAGTTGCAGTTTTGCCTTTATATTGTTCTCCTGCTGTTACTTTATCTTTATTTTTATAAAAAGTTAATGATGTATCATCTGCAGAATATACTGCAAATGCTACTGATGGTAAATCAAAATATAAATAGCAAAATACTGTCTTATTACTTGTTACAGTTACTGAGCCATTATTTTTAGATAATATTCCCGTAACTGCGTTACCTTTATTATCTACACAATTACTTATTTCTGGATTAAAATCATATCCTACAGGAAAAGTTTCAGTATCTGTATATTCTTCATAATTACCTTCTTCATTTTCTAC
>JAZSOX010000111.1:0-5381 GCA_045537175.1 Bacilli bacterium | reverse complement strand
ATGTAATACTAAGGGAGCAATTTCAAATTCTTTTATAACCAAAGTATTAATTTGATAATCATTTATTAGTTCTTTTAGGAAGTTATGTACTATTTTTATATTTTGAACTATATATTCGTCGCTAAATACTAATTCATTTTGGCTTATAACATTTGTGTTTATTAAACTTTTTTGTTCAGTATTAAGACGTTTTTTTATAGAAAAAAATAGTTTATTATCTTTTATCTGTAAAAGTATCTTTATCATAACCTAGTCTCCTTATTATATATAATAACACAATTTGACATAAAATAATAAAAAATTTTTAAAATAATGTAGATTTTTGTATTTTTATGTTATAATGTTGACATAATAGAGAGTAGGAGAGGATAAAAGTGAAAAAAGTTTTAAGTTTTATGGTAATGTCTTTAGTAGCTATACTTCCATTTGCTGTTGATGCTGCAACTAGTATTAGTCCAGTTTGTGGAAATGCTGATGAGAATGGCGTTAGAACTTGTACAATCGTTGGAAATATTACAAATGCAGAAGGAGAAAGTAGTTTAACTGTTACATTAACTGAAGCTGGTGGAGCAGAAGTTACTGAAATAACAAACGCTACAGATACTGATTGGGCATTAGCTAGTGATCCAGTTGAAGTGGATGGTGTTTGGACTGTATTATTAGCATCACCTGGTGTTATGGGTGAATATAATTTATTTACATTTAAATATAAAGCATCAGGAGAAACTGATTGTAAGGTATCTGTATCTTTAGGAGAACAAACAACTGAAGTTACTCCAGAACCAAATCCTGAAAGTCCAGAAACAGGTTCAACTTTACCATATATTGCTTTAGCTGTAATTGCTTTAGGAGCAGCAGGAGCATACGTTGCTACTAAAAATAAAGCAAAAATGTATAGAATTTAGTTAAAAAACCGAAATTTAATAGCCTTTTCCTTTGAAAGGCTATTTTTTTATGTTATAATTTTTGGTAGGTGGTATTTATGCGCGAATTTACAGAGCAAGAATTAGTTAGAAGAGAAAAAGCAGAAAATTTAAGAACTTTAGGATTAGATCCTTTTGGTCAACGTTTTGATGTAACAAGTAATTCTAAAAAAATTAAGGAAACATTTGAAAATTATAGTAAAGAAGAATTAGAAGAAGCAAAAAATGAAGTAATTATTGCTGGTCGTATTATGAATAAACGTCGTAGTGGTAAAGCTGGATTTATGGATATTCAAGATAAATTTGGAAATATTCAAATTTATATTAGCATTAGTGATGTTGGTGAAAATGAATATGAATTATATAAAGCATGTGATTTAGGTGATATCATTGGTATAACTGGTTGGGTATGCAAAACAAATACTGGTGCTTTAACAGTACATGCAACAAAATATACTCATTTAGTAAAAGCTTTAAAACCATTACCAGAAAAATTTCATGGTTTAACTGACGTAGAAGAAAGATATCGTCGTCGTTATGTAGATTTAATAATGAATGAAAATTCAAAAAGAATTGCATTTTTAAGACCTAAAATTATTAGATGTATTCAAAATTTTATGGATGGAAGAGGATTTAGTGAAGTAGAAACTCCAATACTAACAACTTTACTTACTGGTGCTTCTGCTCGTCCATTTGCTACACATCATAATACACAAGATTTAGATATGTATTTACGTATTGCTCTAGAACTTCCACTAAAGAGATTATTAGTTGGTGGTATGGAAGCAGTATATGAAATTGGAAGAGTATTTAGAAATGAAGGAATGGATCCAAAACATAATCCTGAATTTACATTAATGGAAGCATATTTAGCATATTCAGATTTAGAAGGTATGATGGAACTCACTGAAAATATGTTTACTACAATAGCTAAAGATGTAGTTGGTAAAATGACTTATAATTGGTGTGGTCATGAAATTAATTTAGAAGGACCATGGAAAAGAATAAGTATGACAGACGCTATTAAAGAAGCAACAGGAATTGATTTTAAAGAAATCACTTCAACAGAAGAATGTTTACGCTTAGCAGAAGAACATCATATTCCAGTTGAAGAACATCAAAAATCATATGGTCATATAATAAATTTATTCTTTGAAAAATATGTTGAAGAAACATTAATTCAACCTACATTCTTATATGGTCATCCAATTGAAATATCTCCACTTACTAAAAAGAATCCAGAAGATCCAAGATTTGTAGATCGTTTTGAATTATTTATAGGTGGTAAAGAATTTGCTAACGCTTATACAGAATTAAATGATCCAATTGATCAATTAGAAAGATTTGAAGATCAACTTAAAGAAAGAGATTTAGGTAATGATGAAGCTAATGACATCGATATGGACTTTATTGAAGCATTAGAATATGGTATGCCTCCTGCTGGTGGTATTGGGTATGGAATTGATAGACTTTGTATGTTATTTACTGAAAGTGAAACAATTAGAGAAGTTATTTTATTCCCAACAATGAAACCTAGAGATTAAATGAAAATTATGTGTTTTTTGGCTTGCTTAAGCTGAAAAACCTTTTTTTTTGTTTTTTATAGTGTTATAATCAATCTAGGAGGTAAAGGAAGATGACAATAGCTCAAATTATTGGTCTTGTAGTTGTATTAGTTTTAGCAGCACTTGCAGGTTTCTTCATTATTAGAAAATCTCAAAAGCATGATTTAGCTAAATGGATAACATTATTTATTTTAGTTTCAATTGCATTAACTTGGGTTTTCTCATATGGTTACTTTAATGGTGCTGAATTTTATGATTATGGTATGAATCAACAAGGAATTACTGACATTCCGAATCTTTTATACTATGCTATCAATTTTGCTGGAGATAAGATTATATTCTTATTAGCATTAGGTGCATTCTATGCAGTATTAAGTAAATGCAATGGTTACAAAAAATTAGTAACGAATATTGCAAAAAGTTTTAAAGGAAAGGAAATTACATTTGCTTTAATAGCTTCGTTGTTATTTACAACAATGGCATCAGTGTTTGCTCAAACATTTGTAGCATTAATATTTGTGCCATTTGTAATATCAATATTACTTGAAATGAAGTTAGATAAAATAACAGCATTTTGTGTTACTTTTGGTTCAATTTTAATTGGAACATTAGGATTAACATATGGTGGCGAAGGTGCTTACTGGTTTAACTATTATATTCAATCAACTGTACAAACTGGTATATTGTATCGTTTAGTAATTTTAGTGGTAGCATTTATTTTATTTAATTTCTTTACAGTATTACATGCAAAAAAAGTTTTAAAGGATAAAAAAGTGAATGAAATAGAAGCAGATCCATTTAAAGTAGAAAATGTAGATAAAAAAGCTAAAAGTTGGCCTGTTATTGTATTATTTACAATATTATTTGTATTAATGGTTTTAGGTTATGTAGCTTGGGAATCTAATTTTGGTATCACTATTTTTAAAACATTCCATGAATGGCTTATGGGGTTAAAAATAGGTGGTTTTGCAGTATTTAAAGTTATTTTAGGGACTTTGGCTACTGAAGCAGCATTTGGTACTTGGACATTATTCCATGCTTCAATTCTTTTAGTAATAATTAGTCTTGTAGCAGCTTTAGTTAATAGAGTTAGCTTTAATGATATAATTTCTGGTTTTGGAGAAGGATTTAAAAAGATTAGTAAGCCATTAGCTTTATATTTAGGTGCTTATGTAGTTATGGTAGCTGCTTATATGAGTCCATTTATTCCAACAATAACTAATACAATATTTAGTAATATTGAAACATTTAATCCTTTCTTAGTAGCTTTCGATGCACTTTTAGCTAATACATTCCATATTGATTTAGGATTTACTGGATATGTAGTAGTAACATATTTTACAAGTACATTTGGAACTCATTTAGAAGTGATTCATACAATATTTACCACTATGTATGGTTTTGTAGGATTATGTATTCCAACTAGTGGATTGTTACTAATTGGTCTATCTTATTTAGATATTGACTATAAGACTTGGATGAAATATATTTGGATGTTTGTTCTTGCAATATTAGCAATTTTATTAATTCTATTTGCAATAATGACTTATATTTAATCTAAGATAATAAAAAATAAATATAAACTTTTTAACTTAATGTTAAAAAGTTTTTTGTTTGAATAAATATTTAATAAATATCTCAAGATAAACATAGAATTGTAAGGGAGATATTTATGTTTAATAATTTTGGAGTACATATAGCAAGTATTTTTAGAAAAGCAGAAGAAGAACGTTATGATTTAAGACATCCTTATGTAGGAACAGAACATTTATTATTATCTATTTTAAATAATGATGAAGAAATGGCTGATTATTTAAAAGGATACGGGTTAACCTATGAAAAATTTCAAAAAGAATTAATAATGGTAGTGGGAAATGCTACTAAAAGTAGTGAATTAAATTTATATACTCCACTTCTAAAAAGAGTTATTAATAACGCGTTGGATAATGCTAAAGAAAATAATAATGGAATAGTAACGGCTAGACATTTAATTCTTTCTATTTTAGAAGAAGGAGAAGGCATTGCAATTAGGTTATTAATTACAATGAATATTGATATTGATAGTATATATGATAATTTAAATAAAAATAATAAACTAAATACTAAGAAATTAGAATTGTACGAAACTGGAGTTTTATTAAATGAATCTATAGATTTTAATGAGTGTGTGGTAGGTAGAGATAAAGAAATAGATTTAATTATTGAAACACTTTTGAGAAAGAAAAAGAATAACCCAATATTAATTGGAGATGCAGGAGTAGGAAAAACTGCAATTATAGAAGAACTCGTAAGAAGAATTGAAAAAAAAGAAGTGCCAGAAAATTTATACAATACAAAAATAGTTTCTTTAGAAATGGGGTCTTTAGTATCCGGTACAAAATATCGTGGAGAATTTGAAGAAAAATTAACAAAAATAATTAAAGAATTAGAACAAAATAGCAATATTATTTTATTTATCGATGAAATACATTCAATGGTAAATGCTGGTGGAGCAGAAGGTGCAATAACAGCAGGAGATATATTTAAACCAGCACTTGCAAGAGGAAATATAAAATGTATTGGTGCTACTACTACACAAGAATATCAAAAATTTTTTTCGGGTGATAAGGCATTAATGAGAAGGTTTGAAACTATTAATGTTTTGGAACCATCTAAAGAAGAAACTAAAGATATTTTGTCGAAAGTAAAATGTGAATATGAAAGTCATCATAATGTTTCAATTCCGGATAATATAATAGATAGAATAATTTATTATACTGATAAATTCATTACTAATAAGAAGAATCCAGATAAAGCTATAGATTTCTTGGATTCTGTATGTTCTAAAGTAAAAACTTGTAATAATTATAATTTAGAAAAAAAACATTTATACCAAAAATTAGATAATTTAAAA
>JAZSOX010000088.1:0-9305 GCA_045537175.1 Bacilli bacterium | reverse complement strand
TTTTAAATTATCTTCTTTTTACTTGAATATATTTGGAGCAATTTATTTAGCAACATTAACTTTTATAATAATAAGAAACATAATAAAATATAAAAAAATTATATTTACAAAAAAAGAAATAGTTGCAATTATAATTACAATTATATTAATGACATTATATTGTTTTTTTGTTCATTTTGGATATATAGAAACATATGATTCATATTTTTATAGTGTTCTAACAAATAGTGCTAGTAATACAAATAACATATCAGTAATAGATCCATATACAGGACAAGAAAATCTACAAAATTATTATAAATATATTTCATACTATTATCAATCAACATTTTTAGCCAATGCTTTTGGAATAGAAAATACATATTTAGTTTTAATATGGGTAATGACATTTATGAATTACCTATTTATATCAATAACATCATTAACAATTGTAAGAATAACAAAAAATAAATATATAAATAATATAATTTCAGCATTTTTATTTACATTTTTAACAAGCATTTTTAGAGCACCGTTTAATGCATTACATTTAGTAACAATGATAATTCCAGCATATTGTTTTAAATATGCATTTGATTTATTTAAAAAAGAGAATGGGAGTATAATATTGTTACTAATTGCGATTATGGCAACAATAACAATTACATCTACTAGCTTATTTGTAATGGTTGCATTTTTATATGTAATTTTTGCAGTAGCAAGTATATTAGATAGAAGAGATATTTATATAAAAATTTTATCAGCAGGGACACCTATAATTCTTTTAGCAGCATTATATGTTTATGAAGCTCTAGATAGTTATTTACCAATAGTACTAATGCTTTCAGTAATAACTGTTTTATATTTATTATTTATTAATAAAAAAATATTAAAAGTTTTAAGCATTATAGGTAAGTGTTCTATACCAATAGTAATTATTGTATTAATTGCTATTGGAAGTAAAGGTTTAGGAAACAAAACCAAAAGATCATTTATAAAGATTGATGAAGTCGCTGAAGATAATTTAATTGTTTTAGACGAGAATGAAGAAGGAATAGAACAAATTTCTTATGAAAATAAGAATTTAACTTTAGATTATGCGTTTGATGAAGAAAAACATAGTTCATCAATGCAATACATTTATTCAGATAATCAAAGTTTTATTAGTAAAATTTTTATACTTACAACCCATTCTACAATTCTATATGGAGGGATGGTAGCATTATTTGTTTATGGTATATTAAAAAAAGATAAAAGGCCAGAATTTATTGCATTATATATATATTTATTAGTATTTTATAATCCACTTGTAAAAAAAGGACTTTCAGAAATTGCTCTTAATTTAGAGGCTAGAATATATTTATTCTTTAATACAATATTTTCTTTGTACGGAATAAAATATTTTATTGAATATTTAGATTCAATAATAAAAAGTAAAAAGTGGTATGAAGTTGTAAAAAAATATGGAAGTTATGTATATATTTTACTTGTTATTGGGTCATTATCATTATACATTTTAAATTTCAATATTGTTAACATTAATAAATATAATTTGGTGTATAAAGTACCAACAACAATAATAGAAGCAGAAGAATATTTGGAAGAATATATTGACAAAGAAAGTGACATAAACAATTCTAGAGTATTTTATACTGCAAGCACCTTTAATATGTCAATGATAGATGAAAAAGTAAATGAAAAAATAAAAATAGTAAATAGCAAAGAATACATGGGGTATTTTGAAAATTCAGAAGAGGTTTTAACAGACAAGTTAATTATAAGTGCTTTTTTTGACACAGAAGGACAAGCAAAACTTAAAAATGAGATAAACGAAGAAAGCTATATTGAAGAAAAAAGGGTTAAAGAATTAATAAAATATTTTAATATTCAATATATAACTTTGAAAAGACCAACAAGTGAAGAGTTTATAACTTATATTCAAGATAACTATGAAACTATATACTGTAATGATGAGATTCAAATATTAAAAGTAATTTAAGAAAGGAATGTTGGCATGGAGGATTTAACTATAATAGTGAAAACATTAGATAGATATAAGTGCTTAAGAAAGTTATTAAAGTCAATTTTCAAAAGATATCCAGAGGTAACTGTTCTTATAGGAGATGATAGCGAGGAATCTAGCAAAGATATAGTATTAAAAGAATTTAGTCAATATAAAATTAAATATTTTAATTTGCCAAAAGATATAGGATTATCAGCAGGCAGAAATGTTTTATTAAAGAATGTAGAAACAAAATATTTTTTCTTATTAGATGACGACATGATAATAGATAAAAAAACAGACTTAGAATATACATTGAAAAAGATACAAGAAGAAAATCTAGATATATTGGGTGGATATTGTAGAAATTATAAAACAATAAATAATAATTTTGATAAGTTCTTAGTTTTTTTTGAAAAGATATTTAAGTACGAATTACCAACAAATTATATAGGTACTTTAAATTTAGAAGGAGATACGTTTTATGCTAATTATATAACTCGTGAATTTCCTGAATATAAAGTAAGTGATATTGTATTAAATGTTTTTGTTGGGAAAACAAAAACCATTTTAAACATGGGAGGATGGGATGAAAATTTAAAATTACAAGAACATACAGAATTCTTTTTTAGAGCGAAGTTAAACAATTTGAAAGTAGCGTTTACTAATAAGCTTTCAATCCAACATCATCCAGTAAGATTAAAAACATATAAAGAAAAAAGAGGAAGAAATTATACAAATATTTTTATGGACAAGTATAATGTTAAGAAAATAGTGAGTCAATATGATGATAAAAGAGGAATAATAACAATAGAAAGATAAAAAAGAATAATAAAATTTAAGGAGTAAAGAATGTTAAAAGTAAGCGTAATTGTTCCTATATACAATGCAATGAATGTACTAGATAAAACTATACCAAGCATATTAAATCAATCTTATAAGAATATAGAAATATTATTAGTGGATAATAATTCAAGTGATAAAAGTTTTGAATATATAAAAAGTTTACAACAAAAAGATGATAGAGTAATAGCTTTAACAGAAAAAAAACAAGGGCCAAATAATGCTAGAAAAACAGGGTTATTAAATTCAACAGGAGATTACATTATGTTTTGTGATGCAGATGATTACCTTAAGGAAAATGCGATAAACAATTTTGTTAATGAAATTAATAAAAGCAATGCAGATGTTGTAATAGGTAATTATATAGAAATAACTCCAGAAAGAGAAATAATAAAAAACAAGAAAGGAATATTTTTTAAAGAAAACTTAGAGAATTTAAAAAATAAAAAAGAAATACTATTTATAAAACCAGCATTGTGGAACAAGATTTTTAGAAAAGATTTAATAAAAGAAGACTTTTTTATAAAATCAACAATTGGTGAAGATATGGTAATAACATTAGAAAGTTTAATGTTATCAAGTAATATTAAATATATTGATGAAGATATATATGAATATGTAATAAGCGAAGAAGGGCTTTCTAATTCTGTTTCTGCTAAAAGTATATTAGACATATTAGTTACAGTAAAAGGATTAAAGGAAATTTCAAAAAAATATTCAGTATATGAAGAGTATAAAGATGAGATAGAATATATTACATTCACACATGTGATATACAAAATGTTAAGGACTGTAGTAATGAAATCTGATGAAGAAAGAAAAGAAGTATATTCAATATTAAATAAATACTTAAAAGAAAATAATATATACAAAAAAAATAAGTATTACAAATCAAAAATACATTATAGGTTAGCAAATTTCTTATTAACTACAAAATGGATTTACAACTTGAAAATTACAAGAATACTACTTAAACAAATATTCACAAATAAAAAGCTATTTACAATATTTAAAAAATTAGATGTGTAAGGAGAAGAAAGATATGAATATTACAGTTTTAATGTCAACTATGAACAAAAGTAGCATAGACGAATTAGAATTGAAAAGAAAAAACATAAAAAATTGTATTATTGTAAATCAAACTTCTAAACAGATGGAAACACAAAAAGAAAATAATTGGTGTATGCTATCATATGACGAGAAAGGTTTATCTAAATCTAGAAATAGACTAATAGAGAATTGTTCACAGAATACAGATATAGGAATTATTACAGATGATGATGTTAGCTTTGTTGAGGACTATAATATGATACTGGAAAAAGCGTACAAGGAAATTACTGATGCAGATATTATTGTTTTTAAATCACTAGATGAAAATGGAAAACCAAGAAGAATATATGCTAATAAAAATAAAAAATTAAAAAAATTTGATTTATTAAAAGTTTGTTCTATAGAAATAACTTTTAGAGTAAAAAGTATAAAAGACAAAATTAAATTTAATGAAGAGTTTGGACTAGCAGGTAAATATAAAAGTGGAGAAGAAAATATATTTTTAGAAGAGTGTAGAAAAAAAGGGTTTAACATATATTTTTATGATGAATTTATAAATGTGCATCCTGCTGAAAGTACAGGAATGACTAAATGGACTAGAGAAGATATATATGACAAGGGAGCTTTATTTAAAAAACTATTTCCAGTATTAAGTTATTTTATGGTTATGCCAATTTGTATATTGAAAAAAACTAATTTAGATATAAAATTACTGGATGCAATAAGAACAATGTATAAAGGAATAAATGAGTATGCTAAAAGGGTGAATGAAAAATGAAAAATGTAGCCATATTTCAAAAAGATTTAAAAATGGGAGGAATTCAAAAATCTCTATTAAATTTATTAAAAAAAATGGATAAATATAATGTGGATTTATATTTATTCGATAAGAATAATTTTTTTAAAACAGAAATTCCTTCAAATATTAATATAATATATTTAAAGCCTTTTAATAAAATTTGCAAATTAATTCCTTTTAATATTATAAAAAAAATAAAAAAAATTAATGTAAAAAAGGAATATGATATTGCAATAGATTTTAATGGATATTCTAATGAATGTGCGATAGGAGCTTTAAATACAAAAAGCAAGAAGGCAGTAATATGGTGTCATAATGATATTGTTCTAAAATACAAGAACGAATGGAAGTATCGCTTGTTATTCAATATGTTTAAGAGCAAATATGAATATTTTGATACGGTTGTTTGTGTATCAGAAGGTGCCAAAAATTCATTTATAAAAAAAATGGGCGAAAAAAACAAAGATATAAGAAGTATACCAAATTATATAGATGATAAAGAAATTTTTGAAAAAAGCAATGATGAAATTGATATTAATATTGAACAGGGAAAATACAATTTAATAAGTGTAGGTAGAATTTGTCATCAAAAAGGATTCGATATACTAATAGATTTGATGAAAAAAATTAGTATACAAAATAAAAGAATAAATTTATATATAATAGGAGATGGCCCTGATTTTAAAAAAATAAAACGTAAAATAAAAAGAAATAAACTAGAAAAAGATGTTTTTCTTTTAAGAGGACAAAAAAATCCATTTAAATATATGAGCAAAATGGATGGATTCATATTAACATCTCGTTATGAAGGACAAGGTATGGTTATATTAGAAGCAAAAGCTTTAGGGTTACAAATTTTTATTCCAAAACATTTAGAGTTATATGTAGAAGAAATAAATGGATATGATAATATAATAGAAAAAATTTTAAATGCAACTAAAAAAGAAAAGAAAATAGAAAGTCTAGATAATTACAATAAAAGAATAGAACAGAAAATAAATTATTTATTAGAAAACCAATAAAAAAATATGATGGAAGGAGAGAAATATAGTTGAATATATCAATATTAGAATTAGTAAAAAAAATTCCAAGATTTACAGGATATGTAATTCAAATGCTTTTTTTCCATTTTATTGCTATTTTTTATAAAAATAAAGAAAAATATAAAAATGCTTGGTTAATATGTGAAAGGGGAACTGAAGCAAGAGATAATGCGTATTGGTTATTTAAATATATTAGAGAAAATTACCCTGAGAAAAAAGTATATTATATTATAGATTACAACAATAAAATAGATTTAAAAAAAATAGAAAAATTAGGAAATAGTATTTGTTATAATAGTTTTGAACATAGAATGGCTTTTATATTTTCTAAGATTTATATTTCTACTCATATTGGGTATATAACAAATTGGAATTATTTATTATATAAAAAACTTTTTGATAGAAAGAACAAAAAAAAGTATGTGTTTTTGCAACATGGTATAACAAAAGATGATATAAGCAACATAATTAATAAGAAAATAAACCAGATAGATTTAGTAATAACTGCAATAAAAAAAGAAAGAGAAAGTATATTAAACAATCCAAATTATGGATACAATGAAAATGAAGTGGCATTAACAGGATTTGCAAGATTTGATAATTTAATTAATTATGAAATAAAAGAGCAAATTCTTTTAATGCCAACATGGAGAAATTACTTAGTAATACCATCATATAAAAAACAAAAATCAGGATTTGAAGAATGTTTTTTAAATTCTAAATATTATATGACTTATTATAATTTATTAAAAAACGAGAGACTACATAATATATTAAAAAAATATAAAATTAAATTAATTTTTTATCCTCATTATGAAATGCAAAAATATATAAAATATTTTAATATTGAGAATGATAATATCGTGGTTGCTTCTAAAGAAGAGAATGATGTGCAAACACTTTTAAAAGAATCAAAAATATTAATAACAGATTACTCAAGTGTATATTTTGATTTTGCATATATGGAGAAACCAGAAATATTTTATCAATTTGATAAAACAGAATTTAGTAATAATCAATATAAACAAACAAACAAATATGAAGAAGATGCTTTTGGAGTAGTAGTAGCAGAAGAAGAAACTTTGCTAGATGAATTAGAGAATATATTAAAAAATAATTGTAAAATGGAAGAAAAATATATACAGAGAGTAAAAAATACTTTTATATATAAAGATGACCAAAATTGTAAAAGAATATATGAAGAAATTTTAAAATTAGATAGGTGAATTTATGGATGTATCAATAATAATTCCAGCATATAATGTGGAAAAATATATTGAACAATGTCTAAAAACAGTTATAGGGCAAAAAACAAAATATAGTTACGAAATTATTTGTATAAATGATGGATCGACAGATGGGACAATTAATATATTAGAAAAATATCAAAACAATATAAAAATAATAAATACAAGTAATAGTGGACCAGGAGCAGCAAGAAATATAGGATTAAAGCATGCTATAGGTCAATATATAATGTTTGTTGATGGAGATGACTATGTTCTAGAAAATTTTATAGAAAAAATGATGGATGCTATAAAAGAGGAAAATGCAGATATTGCAATATGTAATTTTTGTAGATTTACTGAACATAGCAAAATTGAAAAAGTAAATAAAGGTAAATATAAAGTTTATTATAAAAGTAATATTAATGAAGTATTACTTATGGAATTTCATTCTTGCAATAAGATTTTTAAAAAAGAATTAATAGAAAAAAATAAATATCCAGAAAATATATATTTTGAAGATGTAGTTGCAATATCTAAATCTATTATAGATGCTAATAAAATTGTAAAAATAGAAGATTATTTATATTATTATAGAAGAACTAAAGATTCAATTACAAATAATTTAACAGATAGAAATTATGATATAATAGAAGCATTAAATTTAATATCAGACAAATTTAGCGAAAATGGATATAATAAAGAAATAGAATTTTTAAATATAAACAATTTATTAGTAGATTTGGCAATTAAGGTACTAAAGGCAAAAAAAGGTATGCCTGAATATTTAAAAATTATAAATCAAGTTAATGAAAAATATCCTAATTGGCATAAAAATGAATATATCAAAAAATCTAGACTTTCTAAAAAAGCATATTTATTTTGTTTGAAAAATAGGTTTTATAAATTAATAGAAATTTGTTTTAATAGGTGAAAATATGTATATGTTTATCATTTATTCATTAGTTATATTTATTATTTCATGTGGAATAGGAAAACTAGTGACAAAAAAAGAAGAAGGAATTTTAAAAAATATTTCAGCTCCCATAGGATTTGTAATCTTTTTTGCAATATTACAATTGGGATATTATCCTATGCAATATTTTCAAGTGAGCTCAAATGTTGTTCACGTTTATACTGCAATTATCATAATTGCAGTGTTAATATATGCAATTAATAAAGTAAAAATAAAAGATTTAGGTTTCTTAAAAAGGTATGAGTTTTATATATTAATTGTTTTGATTTTTGCTGTAATAAAAGTGTTGCCAGCAAATGAAGCTGGAGACGACTCTTTTTATATGCCCTTAATAATGGAAAATGCACGAACTGAACAAATTAATTCAGTTAATCCAAGAACGGGATGGGATTGGAATGTTGATGAAATATATAAATATCAGGGGTATTATTTATTTAACTCATCTATGTATGGTTTACAATCTGTTATATGTGATAGTGTAGACAATATATTTACAACCTTTAGAACAACAATGACATTTGTATCTGTGATTATGATGGCTATAATTCTAGATGCAATAAAAAAAGAATGGAAAATAAAGGGTGTAATAGGCGTTATATTAACAGTATTCGCTATATTTTTAACTGGAACATTAGAATTAAGTCATGTTTATTGGGGTTCTTTTAACATATTTGTCATAGGAATACCAATATATTTACTTGTTTTTTATAAATATTTAACAGCTGATAATAAAAAATATGCCTATTTATTAGCGGTTATAGGGTTAGGTTTAAATTCATTAGCTTCAGCAAGTTTGTTTTTACAAGTGTTAATAACATTTTCATTCTTTATATATAGCGTAAGACAGAAACAATTTAATGTGTTGGACTATCTAATAATAATGATACCTAATTTTTTCTATGCGATATTATTCTTAGATAAACTAATTTTATTTATACCAGTAATTATATTATATTGCATTTTTATTTTTTATAAAAAATTTCAAACTATAACAAATAAATTTATAAACAAGTATGCATATAAATATTTGTTTATAATACCGTTTATATTTTTTGTATTAGGAATATTATTAAAACTAGACTTTTCGTGGAATATATACCGTTTAAGTAAAGTAATATTAATATTTAATATTACAATGGCATTAGCAATAACATATTTAGATATAAAAACAAAGCAAATAGGACCATTAGAATTTTCATTCGTAATGTTTGTATTATTCTTTTTCAATCCGTTAGTAGCACCTTTTGTATCAAAATATTTTACTTCAGAGGTTGTGTATTATAGATTATTCTATATTACTAAAAACCCTGTTATGATTATTTTAATTTTTTATAGAGTTTATTTGTATATAAAAGATAAAAATAAAATATTAGAAAAAATATATATA
>JAZSOX010000076.1:0-5311 GCA_045537175.1 Bacilli bacterium | reverse complement strand
TATATAAAATATAAGAACAATCAATTAAGATTATTAAATTCTGTAGATGATAAGTATTTATTTGTTGCAGAATTAAATGGTTATGATGAATTTGAATTGAAGAATTTTATAAAAACGAATTATAAGACATATATAAAAATTTATTATGGTGACACGTCTGAACTTATAGAATTAGAATATATTAAAGATTATATAAACGATTATTTTATACCATTTAAAGCAGAAAATGCTTCAGATGATTCTGTTACTCAAAAAATAGAAGAAGTGAATTATAATGAAATTTCTGTTGTACTAACTAAATTAAAAAATAAGTTAAATAAAGATTACGATAATAATTATTCAAAAAGTTTTAAATATAAAAATAATAGCGTAATTATATCTTATAATGTAGAAAATGAAATATTAAATCTTATTTTTGAAAATAAAAATAAAGTCACTGAAACGTGGAATTATAATTTGGATTTGAACATTCTTACTTATAATAACGATTCTATGTCATATTTATTTAATAAAGATGGAATTCAATGTTTGAACGGAAATTGTGATAATTGGAAACAAAAAAACGACATGTTTTGGGAAATTGTATTATATGTTTCTAATTAATTTAAATGAGCTTGATAAGCTCTTTTTTATTTTAACTTTGAATGCTATATTACTTATTGTAAACATATAGATAAGTTTATAAATTTTTATATGAAGGAGGTGAAATTATAAAAAAGATAATCGGAATAGCAATAATGATATTTAGTTGTTTTTTAATTACTAATGTCAAAGCAGAAGCAAATTTTTTTGTCAATGATAATGGAGTCCATTTTACTAAATGTGAATATGAATACATTTCTAAATTGGTTTGGGATGGTTTTCAAGATGTTATGACTATGAATGATTTTTCAAGTATTTTTAATTATGTTTCGTGTGAAAATGAAATTGAACGAAATAATTCTTCAATTAGTACATTTGGATTAACTCATACTACGCAGAATAAGTCTTTAAATATTTCTAAATCGTGTACATCTAGTAACTGCGTCATTACAACAACATTAGATTGGATCAATTCTCCTAATGTAAGAAGTTATGATGTTATTGGTGCATATTTAGATGGAACAAATTTGGTTAATAGTAATGTTATTACTTATGTAAATAATACAGCATCTACAGAAATTAAAAGTAGTAATAACGGATTTGGTGTTTCAATAAAACTTCCTTCATCAGGTAGCGAGGTAAAATTAGTACAAATTTTCACTGTTCAAAAATCAGGAACTATTTACGCATCATATCAACATGCAGTTAGAAATATTTCATTAGCTAATAGCAAAAAATACACAATATCACGTCAAGGTTATGGTGGAGTTTTATTATTTGATGAGACTTATAGATCTTATTATGATGGTATGGGTGGAGTTAATATTTCTTTATAACTATAATTTTTAATATAATTAAAGTCGATATTATCTAAAAAAGAGAGATATATCGACTTTAAATTTTTTATTTAATAAAATAAAAGTATTAATATTAGGAATAATATTGCCGTTTTCGTATTTGCTATAAGTGGATTGGGAAACTTCTAATTCATTTGCAAAATACTTTTGTTTAAAATTCAGTTTTTTTCTTATATTTTTTAATTTTTCAGATATGTTATTTTTGTTTAATTTGTATATTATTATATTTTTTGTGTACTTGTTAGTAATTCCCAAAATATAATTAATATCTACTTTAAAAATATTGCATATTTCAATTATTTTTTTTAATGGTATTTGATCGTTGCCATTTTCCCAACCACTAATAGTTTTGTTGGAAGTATTTAATATTTTTCCAAAATCCTTTTGCTTTAAATCATTAAGTTCTCTAATATATTTAATATTATGATTAATACACATATATATCACCTAATGATAATTTTCCCATTTATAAAAAAAATATCGCGAAAAGTCTGGGAAAATGAATAAAAATGTGGTATAATAAATTGTATGAAAAAGAAAGAAATGTTTTATGATTTTTCTGACTTTGAACAATTTGCAATTATTCAAGCATTTAATCGATGTGTTTTTGAAATGCACCAGTGTAATAAGAAAAAACAAAAATACACTTTTAATGATTTTAAGCATGACTATTACTCTCAAATTGTTATTTCAGATGAAAAATTAAAAGAAATTCACAAACTATCAAAAAAAATGACTAAAAATTGAAATGTGCTTATTAAGCACATAAGATATGTGTGTAATGAGCTCTTTATCAGCTGTGTTCAAGATGATATATTCGTATCAGAAGAAGCAAATTCTTCAAATATAAACGAAAGGAGAAAAAATGAAAAAAACAGGAAAGGTGATAAAAAATTTAGCGTTTGCAATGTTTGTGTCATTAGGATTATTTGGGTTATGTTCAACAAATGTTAGTGCAGCTGAACTTCCATTAGATTCAGAAAATGTTTCAATTGAAATCGAAACTCAAGAAAATGATGGAACTATAGATTTTGATAATATAACAAATTACAATGTTTCTACTTATATTCCATTTGATACTGGAATTTCATTGTATGGTACTTCAAAGCCAAGTAGCACATGGAATTTATCTACTCAAGGAAGATATAATTTTGAAGGTAATTCTGTTTATCATGTTTTATATTCAAATTACAAATTTACTGGTGTGACTTCTGTTAAAGTGGTAGTTTCTGTAGATGAATATACTGATTATTTTGAAGGTTTTACTGGTACAGTTGATCTTTATAAAGATGGTTTGATTGATACTAAAGTTAGTACATGGGATTGTGCTGACGGAATGACTACTACTGCTACAATTACAGGATTAAAATCAGGTTCTGATTATTATTTAAAATTTCATAATCCATTAGTTTTTAGTGGTTATATTCAAAAAGCAAATTAGGGAAAGCACGCTTTTCCTAATTGTTTTGTTGAAGATTAATTTAGGAGTTAATATGAAATATACAAAAATGTTATCTATTATATTATATGGAATTTCACTTATATTATTTATTATATATTTTTTTGTTGAATTTAGTATAGTTTTTGACTTTTCTAGATTTGAAAAACTTATTGTTCTTTGTTTAAGTTGTATTTTTTTATATTTTGGCGGTTTTTTTATGTCAAAATATAAAGAGAATAATTATCCAATGAAGGTTAATTTGTATTTATTCTTTTTTTCATTTTTATTGTTCTTTTTATCATTAGTATTTTTTGATCAAGAATCTAATAGAGTTTTAAATTTTTTAATAATTTCTTCTAAAGAACAAATTGATTTTTATTTTTCAAATAAAGTAAATTTACTTCCATTAAATACTATCATTAATTATATCAAAAACTATAATGAATTATTAGATAGTGGTGTTTTAATTACAAATATATATGGTAATTTTATTGTATGTATGCCTTTTGCTTTTTTTCTGCCTATGCTATTTCAAAAGCAAAACAAATTTAGAAATTTTTTAATTACAATGATTTTGATAATATTAAGTGTTGAAGTAGTACAATTATTAACATTATCCGGTTCTTTTGATATTGATGACTTTATATTGAACGTCTCTGGCGCACTAATTATGTATGGCATTATGAAAATTCAAAGTGTTCAAAATCTTTTGAAAAATATATTTTTGTTATCAAAAATTAAAATAAATAAGAAAACTATTATGAAAGTTATTATATTTAGTTTTATTGGTTTAATACTTTCTTTATTGTTAATTCAGCAAATAGCCAAACACTATTACTATAATTATGAAGAACACAATAGAATTCATAATCCAAATATTACTTTTGAGTATAGTGATGTTTGTTCAAATAATAACGTGTTTTATGAAGATGAAACTCACAAATACTATTTTGAATGTTATGATATAGATAATTTTTATGTAATCGTTAATGAAAAAGAAAAATATAGTGTAAAAAATTTTGTGGATAATTCAGATTATATATATGATATAGATAGAGTTGTTCAGAGAATGGACTATTATAACATTGTTTATTTTAAAGAGCATAAATATTCTTATTATGAGATGAAAGTTGAAACTAATAATCGTACATATAATATGACAAAAAAAATAGATAATGAATATATTAACGTTATTGTAAAAGAATTAGAGTCAGAAGATAGTAAAATCAGTATTTTTGAATTAAATTTTATTCCTTTGAAAGCTGGAAACACTATTATTGAATTTGAATTTACTATATTTGATGACGAGGGAAATGTTGTTGAAGAAATTATTAAAAAAGTTGAAATTATTATATCTAAAGATTTAAAATTAACTTATAATACTTGAAATTTATATTATGTTTTGATATTGTTAATTTGTCAATTGAGAAGTGTCATCAATTGATGTTGTATACAATTCCATGTAGTATCGGAATTGTTTTTTAATTTATCAAAAATATATGTTATAATTTTTATAAGAGGTATGATATGAAAGAAAATAAGGGATTGATAATTGGAATTATTATCGTAATAGTAGTTGTTTTATATGTGGCTTTTTTGGTACGAAAATTTATTATTTAAATAAGTATAAATTCTCAACAGTTACAACTGAAGAATATCAAGAACACAAAGAAAGATTAAAAATTGTTAACACAATTACTATTGAAAATAAAAAATTAAATGATGATGAATATTTAATTTTTAATGATATCAAAGTCAAAAATGATTTTGAAAAATTTGAACTTTTGGATAGTAGTACTGATGAGCAGAGAATGTATGCTTTAAAAGATAATGATGTAGTGACAGCGTCTTTTTGGTTTGGTTCTACAACTGAATCTTTAGTCGAAATATTAAGTGATGATTTTTCAATTTATGGTTGGACACAAGAACATCTTAGTATAAGTAAAGAAGAACGAATAAGATTTTTCGAAAAATATAATATTAAAAATGATGTTGATTTGATTAAATTTTTATCTACATATGAATATAAAGAAAATAATTTATTTACTAGTACAAATAAAATGAAAGAAAATTATTTTGTTAAATTTATAACTAGTTTTTTAATGAGTTTAGGTGAAAGTGTAACTTTAATTGATGGAGATTATGAAGGATATATTTTAAATATGGATGAAATTAAAGAAGTATCTATAATAAAAAACAATAAAAAATATGTATTTACTTTTTTAAAAACAGATTACTTTAATGATGGATATATTAAAGAATTATTAAATACTATTAAAATTGAAGATAATTAATATCTTCTTTTTTCTTTGTGATATAATTAATGATAGTATTTAATGGAAGTAAATTTACTTTATTTGAAAAATAAAAATCAATTTGTTCTTTAGAAGAAATTATTAAAAAATTTAAAACTCTATTAGATTCTTGATCA
>JAZSOX010000142.1:0-4196 GCA_045537175.1 Bacilli bacterium | reverse complement strand
ACCATATTTTTCTTGCTTTTCTTTAGAATAAAATACTTCTAACACATTAATTAATTCTTTTTTTGTCATTGATTTATCCGATAATATTGAAATATCAAAATCTTCAAACATTTCTTCAAACGAATTATAAATTAACAATCCAACAACTTTAGTATCAAAAAATTCATTTAAGTCTGGTTCTTTTAAAAATCTAATTGTATCACCTAAT
This sequence comes from Bacilli bacterium, assembly GCA_045537175.1. Classification (GTDB taxonomy): domain Bacteria; phylum Bacillota_I; class Bacilli_A; order RF39; family UBA660; genus SIG200. The sequence goes on along the minus strand of JAZSOX010000142.1, from coordinate 3,988 downwards.
TTAATTATCTGACGTTTTTCATCAAACAATCTAATTTCAATTCTTTTTGTACCATGTAATATAAAATTATAATATTCTGGTTGTAATTTCATTTCATGTAACATCTTTTCACCTCACCATAATTAACTAATTAATAAATAATTATAACATATTAACAAAAAACTAAGATAATTATATAATCTTAGTCTTTTTATTTTTTATTATTTATCGTTTGATTTTAATGCTGCTTGAGCTGCTGCAAGTCTAGCAATTGGAACTCTAAATGGTGAACAAGAAACATAATTTAAACCAATATTATGGCAAAATTCTACGCTTGATGGTTCTCCTCCGTGTTCTCCACAGATTCCTAATTTGATATTTTCTCTAGTACTTCTTCCTTTTTCTACAGCCATCTTAACTAATGCACCAACACCAGTTTGATCAAGTTTAGCAAATGGATCAATTTCGTAAATCTTATTTTGATAATATGAATCTAAGAATTTACCAGCGTCATCTCTTGAGAAACCAAATGTCATTTGAGTTAAGTCATTTGTACCAAATGAGAAGAATTCAGCTTCTTCAGCAATAGCATCAGCAGTAAGTGCTGCTCTAGGAATTTCTATCATTGTACCAATATGGTATTCAATATCACTATTCTTTTCTTGTTTTACAAGTTCTGCTGTTTCAACAACAATATCTTTAACAAATTTTAATTCTTTCTTTTCTCCAACTAATGGAATCATGATTTCTGGAGTAATATCATATCCATCTTCTTTAACTTCAATTGCAGCTTCCATTAAAGCTCTTGTTTGCATCTTAGCAATTTCTGGATAAGTAACTGCTAAACGACAACCACGATGTCCCATCATTGGATTAAATTCATGTAATTCATTACATTTATTTTTAATATCTTCTACAGTAACACCCATATCTTTAGCTAAAGCAACAATATCTTCTTCTAAAGTTGGTAAGAATTCATGTAGAGGTGGGTCTAAATAACGTACAGTCATTGGAAGACCTTTTAATTCTTTATACATAGCTTTAAAATCACCTTTTTGGAAAGGAATCAATTCATTTAAAGCTTTTTCTCTTTCTTCAACAGTATCTGCTAAAATCATTTTTCTAATTTTAGGAATTCTATCTTCTTCAAAGAACATATGCTCTGTACGGCAAAGTCCAATACCTTCAGCACCAAGTTCAATGGCTTTTTTTGTATCTCTAGGATTATCAGCGTTAGTTCTTACTTTTAAAGTACGATACTTATCTGCCCATTCCATAATACGTCCAAAATCTCCAGCAACTTCGGCATCACGAGTTTCAACATCGCCTTTATATATTTTTCCAGTATTACCATCAAGTGAAATATAATCACCTTCTGTAAATGTTATACCGCCTAACTCAAATTTCTTAGCTTCTTCATCAATTTTAATTGCTCCGCATCCTGCAACACAACAAGTACCCATACCTCTTGCTACTACTGCCGCATGACTAGTTCTTCCACCACGAACAGTAAGAATACCTTGGCTAGCTACCATTCCTTCAATATCTTCTGGAGTAGTTTCAAGTCTTACAAGTACAACTCTTTCTCCTTCTCCACCTTTTCCAAAACGTTTAGCATCTTCGGCAGTAAATACTACTTTACCAGCAGCAGCACCAGGAGACGCAGCTAATCCTTCACCAATAACTTCTGCATTTTTTAAAGCTTCAGGATTAAATGTTGGGTGTAATAATTGATCTAAACTCTTAGCTTCAATTCTAAGCACAGCTTCTTCTGGAGTAATCATGCCTTCATCAACTAAATCACAAGCAATTTTAATTGCAGCATGAGCAGTTCTCTTACCATTTCTTGTTTGTAAAAAATATAACTTACCATTTTCAATAGTAAATTCCATATCTTGCATATCACGGTAATGATCTTCTAATTTTTTTGCAAGTTCCATAAATTGTTCATAACAATCTGGCATATCTTCTTGTAATTTTGTAATAGGTTGAGGAGTTCTAACACCTGCTACTACATCTTCACCTTGTGCATTAATTAAATATTCTCCATATATACCTTTTTCTCCAGTAGCTGGATTTCTTGTAAATGCAACTCCAGTACCAGAAGTATCTCCCATATTACCAAATACCATTGCTTGAATATTTACTGCAGTTCCCCAGTCACCAGGAATATCATTCATACGACGATAAACTATAGCTCTTGGATTATCCCATGAACGGAATACTGCTTTAACCGCACCAAGTAATTGATCTTTAACATCTTGTGGGAATTCTTCGCCATTCATATGTTCACTATATACTTTTTTAAATCTTCTTACTAATTCTTTTAAATCTTCAGTAGTAAGTTCGTTATCGAATGTAACACCTTTTTCACTCTTTAATTCATCAATAATTTTTTCAAAGAAAGATTTATTAACTTCCATAACTACATCAGAATACATTTGAATGAATCTTCTATAAGAATCATATGCAAAACGAGGGTTACCACTACTTTTTGCAAAACCTTCTACTGATATATCATTAAGCCCTAAATTAAGGATTGTATCCATCATACCAGGCATACTAGCTCTTGCACCACTACGTACAGATACTAATAATGGAGTGCTTTCATCTCCAAATTTTTTACCTTCAATAGCTTCAAGCTTATTTAACGCTTCAAGTATTTCATTAATTATTTCTTCACGTACTACTTCACCATTTGCATAATAGTCAGTACATGCTTCAGTTGAAATTGTAAACCCTTGTGGTATTGGTAATCCTAAATTAGTCATTTCTGCTAAGTTAGCACCTTTACCTCCAAGAAGCTCACGCATATCTTTGTTTCCTTCACTAAACAAATAAACATATTTTTTTGCCATAAACAGCCTCCTAATCTATATTTTATCACACAAAAAAATAGTTTTTGTAAAACCATTATTTTTTTGACGTTTTATTGACGTTTTTTGTTGGGGTGATACTTCAAATAAGCAGCTTTTAATCTTTCATTACTGACGTGGGTATAGATTTCTGTTGTGTTCATATTTTCATGCCCGAGTAATTCTTGTACGCTTCTTAAATCAGCTCCATTATCTAAAAGATGTGTTGCAAAACTATGACGTAGAACGTGAGGAGATATTTTATGATTAACACAAGATTTATCAATAATCTTATTAATGATGTATTCCATACTAGATCTACTTAATTTATCACCATTTTTATTTAAAAATAAATAATCATTATCTCCTTTTATCAAGAATTCATTTCTTACTTCCAAATATTTATTTAATATTTTTTCAGCTAAATTACCATAGTAAACAATACGTTCTTTACTGCCCTTGCCAAAAATTCTAATAGATAAAGTACCTTTATCAATATCTTTAATTTTTATATTACTAGCTTCACTAACTCTTATGCCAGTAGAATATAACATCTCAAATAAACATTTGTTACGAATATCTTCTTTAGTTTTTTCTTCTATTGATTCAAGAATGTTTTCTATCTCAATTATATTTAAATAATTAGGCAATTTTTTCTCAACTTTTGGATTTCTTATTCTCTTATAAATATTTGTTTTTAACATTTTAATTTCTACTAAATAATTATAAAAACTTCTTAAACTACTTAAATGCCTTGAAGTAGTATTATTAGAATATTTCAATGAATCTAAATATTTTAAATACGCCATTATTTCTTCTTTATTTATAGTTAAATAATTAATTTTCTTATTTTTTAAAAAAGTACAATAGTTATTTAAATCATTCCTATAATTTTTTAGCGTTTCTTCTGAATAATTCAATTCTTTAATTACATATTCTAAATATTTACTTATTACATCTTCTATTTTCATAAGTAAATTATATAACAAAAAAAAATAAATGACTATGCTGCATCATTTATTTTTTCTAATTTTCTCAATTTTTCTTGTTTTCTTTTGTTATTTTCATCATATATAGCAAAATATATTGCTCTACTTTTTGCATATGGTAATTCTTCAATAATACTAAATATTTGTTCTTTGTCATTACCTTTT
>JAZSOX010000001.1:0-2755 GCA_045537175.1 Bacilli bacterium | reverse complement strand
TATTTCTTTAAATATAAAAAAGTTAATTTAACAAAAGAAAAAGAAGAAAAACAAAAAGGACAAGATATAAAACTAATAAGAATTAATAAATATTCAGATATAAAAAGCAATTATACATTAGAAGAATTAATAGAATTGTATAAACAAATAGATAAAGAAGAATCAAAAGTAAAAAATTTAGATTTAGACATTAAAGCTTTAGAACAAAAAACAAACAATCTACAAAATAAAGTAAAGAATGCTACTCAATATATAAAAGAAATAGATGAGCATAAAAAGAGTATATTTGAATTTTGGAAATTTACACACAAAGATAATGCAGCAGAACTTCCAGCAGGAGAAGTAAAAGAAGAAAACAACAAATCAATTAAAAAGACTTTTGATTATGAATTTGATTTTGAAGATTTAGCAATAAAATTAGATGAAACTCAAAGAACTAATTTAAGCAAAGATGAATTAGATAGCATATATTTAACTTCTACATTTATTCTAGAAGATATAAACAAAATATCAAAAGGAGAAGAAATAACTGAAGAACGCTTAGAATCCTTAAAAGAAAAAGCAAAAGAAGAGAATTCATTATTAGACAAAGAAAATTTTGATATTTTTGGTGGAATGGCATATGACAATAAATTAAAAATATTGGCAAATAAAAAGCATAGAGAAATCGAAAGAGAAGTATTTAGAATATTAGATATAAATAAAAATACTACTATAGAAGAATATACTGATTATATAAATCAAACAATTAAAAATTTAGAATCAGCATTTGAAAAAATAAGAATGCCAGTAGGTTTAGCAATATATAAAGCAGATACAAAAAGCTTAGAAAATAATACTTTTGATATATTTAATATAAAAGCTGAAAAAGCAATATCTAATTTATCAAAGGAAGATTCAAGTAAATTAAATTTATATAAAATAAATTTAAAAGAAAATACAAAAGTACTTGCATTTACAAACATTGCATATTTCGAAAATAATAACAAAACATTACCATTAGGAATGAATATATCAGAAAGTATATTATTAAATAACAATTTAGTAGAATTAGAATTAAAAGAAAAACAAGAAATAAAAATAGTATCATATAAAAATCCAGAAGACCAACTATCTGATATACAAATAAAAACAATAAAGATAGAAGAATATGAATTGAAATAAAATTGTAGGGGTCGGTCTTGACCGACCCTGAAAATTAATGTATAATACAAATTGTTCATATAATAAGCCGATGTGGCGGAATTGGCAGACGCACTAGACTCAAAATCTAGCGGGAAACCATGTGGGTTCGAGTCCCACCATCGGTACCAAAATAAAAATATGGAATAAGAGCTTTGCTTTTAATTCCATATTTTTTATTTTGAAATTATAAATGGTAGGACTCGAAAAGGAGGAAAATTGAATGTCCAGTGGACATTCAATCCGACGCGGCCCAGAGGGGGAGTCCCATTTCTGCCGGTAAAATTAAAAAGATAAAAGCAAAAATAAAAAAACTATGCTTAAATTTTTTTCAAAAGGTAGAGCTCGAAAAAGAGTGCACCGAAGTTCTATGAAAGTGTTCACGAGTTATTATAGCTATATTTAATTGAATTATGTTAAGAAATGTGTTATAATAATTACAATAACTTGCAAAAGCAAGAAAAAAACAGGAGGAATTCATATGTATTACAGCAGACGGTCATCAAAGAAATGGATTATTGGAGTAGTTGCAATTATTTTGGCAATTTTAATTGCTATACCTCTTTGTTCAAGTTACTATTCTACGAAAACATATACCGTAACAGTAACAGACAAGGATGTAAAAAACTATAGTGACAGCTCTAAATATCTCGTATTCACGAAACTGGAAAATGGCGAAACCAAAACATTTTGTATTGAAGACAGTCTCTTCAAATTGAGATATAACTCATCAGATGTATATGCCGACATTCAAATCGGAGAAACATATGAAATTGAAGTGATAGGTTGGCGCATTCCGTTTTTAAGTGAATATGAAAACATTATGACATTTTCAACAACAGAATAATTCTAACTACGATTAGTAGTATTGGGAACCCGGTAAGCTATAAATTAGCTGCCGGGTAATCTCTTTTATAAGTCATATTATTCTTCTAGTTTTTCCTAATTACCGAGATTTATATGGAAAAGAAATAGTTCAAGAAAGTTTAGAAAAAATACAATTATAGAATTAAATATTTTATAAAAATAAATATCCAATAAATATAAAGGATATTTATTTTTTTATTTGTGATTCTAATAAACTTGAAATGGCAATAAAAATATAATATAATGATTTATGTAACTTTCTAATAGCCAGAACAAATTAACTAATAGTCTGGAGGAGCAATTATATGTTTGATACATTTAGCGATAATAATACTACTATTAAATATCACCCATGCAGTTTTTGTAATGGGACTGGCAAAGAAACTTGTAAAGAATGTAAAGGAATTGGAAAGATAGACCAAGATACTAAGTGTCCTGAATGTGGAGGTGACGGAAAAGTAACGTGCTCCATATGTAATGGTGAAAAACAGCTTCCTGAATGGTGATACATTACAAATACCAAGAAAAACTATAAGTATTTGCTATTGAAAGTTATAAAAGGGAATTCTAATAAAAGAATTCCCTTGCTCCTTTTTATATAAAAACTATTAAACTTTAAGGAGTATATAATAATTTAATAATAAACTAACATAAAACAAATCAAACTATTGAATTTATTTGAATTTTATAGTAAAATATTTACATA
>JAZSOX010000104.1:0-11224 GCA_045537175.1 Bacilli bacterium | reverse complement strand
CACTTATGTTTCTTATTGTTTTTTGTTCATAAAATTTTTGTATGCTTATTTCAATATTGTTTTCTAATAATCTAGCCACTATTCTCATTAGAGTTAATGAATCTGCACCCAAATTTAAAATATCATCATCTATTCCTAAGTTATCAATGTTCATTTCCTCTTCTATTATCTTTTTTAAAGCTTTCTCTAAATCATTTCTAGGAGCTTCATATTTAGTTTCTTTTTCTATAGTATAATTTATTGATTTTAATAGTTTTCTATCTACTTTTCCATTATTATTAACTGGCATTTTATCAAGTTTTACAAAGTAGTTAGGAATCATATATATAGGAACTAACTCCTTCATATATTGCTTTAATTCTTCGATTTTAACTTCTTCATTGCATACAATATATGCTACTAAATGAGAATCTTTGTCTGATTTTTTTTCTGCTAAAACAACACATTTTGAAATCTTAGGATGCTTTAGTAATTTGGTTTCAATTTCTCCAAGTTCTACTCTAAACCCCCTAATTTTTACTTGATTATCTATTCTGCCTTTATAATATAAATTCCCATCTATTCCTAATATTGCACTATCTGCTGACCTATATAATTTTTCGCCTTTACTGTATGGATTTTCTACGAATTTTGTTTTATTTAGTTCTTCTCTGTTTAGATATCCCCTGCACACACCATCTCCAGCAACACATAATTCGCCTTCAACTCCTACGGGAAGCATTCTTAATTTTTCATCTAATATATATGTTTTTAATGTAGGTATTGGTACACCTATATTAGATTTATCTGATAATAAGTCATTATCATCTAACTCCTTAAATGTTACATGAACAGTTGTCTCTGTTATTCCATACATATTTATTAATTTTGTAAAATTATATTTATCTTTCCAACTCTTTATTAAATTTGGTTTTAGTGCCTCTCCTCCAAAAATTATATAACGTACTTTAAGTTCACTATCTTTTTCTTTTAATTCTTGATCTAATAAGTTATAAAAAAATGTTGGTGTTTGGTTAAGTACAGTTACTTTTTCTTCTCTTAATAAATTTAAAAATAGTTTTGGATTTTTTGCTACATCTTCTGGAACTAATACTAATTCCCCTCCATATAATAAAGCACCATACATTTCCCAAACAGAAAAATCAAAAGCTACTGAATGAAACATTGTCCATATATCTTTTTGTGAAAAATCAAATAGAAATTTATCATTCTTCATTAATCTTACAACATTTCTGTGTGTTATCATTGTACCTTTTGGAGTTCCTGTAGAACCTGAAGTGTATATAATATAAAGTAAGTCATCTGGTTTATTTATTGATTTAATATTTTTATTGTTCTCAAAATATATGCTTTTATCATCTAAATTTACTATCTCAATATTTAGACTAATATTATCTTTATCTAGGCATTTTGAATTTGTTAATAAAAGTTTTGCATTACTGTCTTTCAACATGAATTTTACTCTTTCTTCAGGATATGACAAATCAATAGGTAAATAGCAGCCACCAGCTTTTATTATTGCCATTATTCCTATTATCATTTCTAAACTTTTATTAATCCTTATTCCTACTGGCACATCTTGTTTTATTCCTTTACTTATTAAGTAATGTGCTAATTGATTCGACTTTTCATTTAATTCTTTATATGTGATTTTTTTGTTTTTAATACATACAGCTACTCTATTTGGAGTTTCTTTTACCTGTTCTTCAAACAACTGTGTTATTGTCTTATTCTTTGGATATTTAGCATTTGTTTTATTTAGTCTTTCAATAAATTTTTTTTCTTTTTTTGTTACTATATCTATATCATCTAAAACAAGTTGTTTATTATCAATTATCTGTTCTATAATATATAAAATTCTTTTATGCATATTGTCTATTTCAACATTATTCAATTTATTTATTTGATAATCATAATAAATATTTAAGCTATTTGTAGCGTCTAAATCTGATATATGTATATTTAATGTTTCTGAAATATTACCATTAAAATCCCATTTTGATGTATAGGGTAATTCTGATACATTTGATTTTGTTTTTGCGTTTTGATATGAGATAATAACATCATAAAGACCTCTATTTACATTAAATTTTTCTCTAACATATTTAAGTAATTCAATATATGGATATCTTTGATGTTTTAGTGTTCTCATTATTTCTTTTGAAGTATTTTCAAACAATTGCTTAGCAGTTTCTTGTCCTTTTATTTCTATATCTATTGGAATTGTGCTTATATACATTCCTAATGTGTTTTTTTCTTTTATATTTTTCCTGTTTAAAATCGGAGTTCCTAACGTAATTTTATCCAGTTTCGTTATTCTTGAAATATATATAGAATAAATACTTATTAAAAATGAATAAATTGATATTTTGTTTTCTTTACAATAATTTATTATTTGTTTGGATTTATTCTCATTTATTTTATATTCTAATCTATTTGCATTACAATTTAAAATTTCATTTCCTTCATTGCATAAAGTTGCAAGTTCTGGGAGTTTCTTGTATTTTTCTTGCCAATATTCTTTATCTTTAATGTATCTTTCACTATTAATATATTTTTCTTCATCTTCTAAGTAATTAATATAAGAAAAATCATTAATAGTAATTTCATCATTATTTAAAATTTTTATATAATTATCAATCAATCTGCTACATATTAATGTACTTGACCATGCATCAGAAATTAAATGACTATGTATTATATTGCAACCGCCTTTTCCATTCGGAAATTTGAACATGGTAAATTTAAATAAAAATTCATCATTAATGTTAAATGGAACTTTTACTAATTTTTTAATCAATATTTCAAGTTCTTTTTCATTTTCTACTTCTATTAACTCAACTAGAAAATCTTTATATTCCACAATACATTGTTTCGGAACATTATTACTTGTAATTTGAATTTTACTTCTTAATGCATCGTTATCTCTCACAAGTATTTTTACTGCTTTTTCTAAAGAAACAAAATCAATTTTTCTGTTAATTCTTACAGTCCCAGAAATATTTGATATAGATGTTCCTTTATACAGTTTTTCAGTTAACCAAATACTTTTTTGTGGATTAGTTAAATTATAATAATCCCCCATAATTACATGCCTTTCTATTTTTTTACATGTTATCATATTACCATTGCACAATTTGTCGAACTTTGTATTTTATTCTTAAATTTATATCACTCATACATCTGTTTTTATTTTAAATACATAAAAAAATACACCTCCAAACGTTAGATTTTCGTCTAATAATTGGGGTGCACTTCATAATACCTTCATTTTATGTATTTATTTCATCATATATTCTCAATAATTATTCTCTTATCTTTATTTAATTTTCTTATTTCTTTTGCCCTATATGAACGTATTTTATATTCATTGTTATTGTCAAATCTTATAGTAACAGATTTAGTATAATTAGTTGTTTCAGGATTATATTCTTCTATAATTAAACTTGCCCTACATTCTTTCAATGTTTCAAATGTAGTCATGAAACCAATACCACTTCCTCCAGTTTCTTTATGAGTAGTAATAGGTTCTATTCCAAGTTTCAGTAATACTTCTATATCAAATTCTATTCCAGTATCATACACAGATAATTCATAACAGTCTTCAATTCTTCCCAATATTGCCAAAATACTCTTATATGAATTATCGCTACTATTAACTGCTATAATTGCATCTTTTAAATGGTCTCCAATAAGTGTTTCTAATTTTTCTTTACTTATTGTGTTTTCTATTAGAGAATTTATACTCTCATTTATTTTTAAATCGAAATTAATATTAGATCTACTAGCTTCTTTCTGCATATATTTGAACATATTGTCAATTCCAGTAATATTTGTTAACGGAAGAGTTTTATTCTTTATTGTTGTTTCTTCTGAAAAACCTTTAGATATATTTTCAGTTTCTTCTAATATACTACTCAATTCTTCTGCAAATTCAGTTTTATAATTCTGTTCAATGGTATTCTTTATACCTAACTCTAAAGCAAATAATCTATTGTTATATTTATGAATAACTTTTGCTAATCTAAAGTTTTCTTCCTTAATGTCTTTAATAATATTTAGCTGTTCATCAATTTCCTTTTTCTGAACTTCAATTGTTCTGTCTATCATATTCTTTCTATACTGTTTTGTTATTTCAGTACGTAACCATAAAATAAAATTAACAGCTAAAAACACTATAAATGTAAATAAAACTGCATTCACATCATCATTAATATAAGAACGAATTAAAATATATGTAGCTATTATAATCATACATAATAAAGTAGAATATGAAATAATATCTAAAGATTTGCTATTTGTTTTAATAAAATTAAATCCATTTTTAAATCTTCTACTTTTAAACAATAACATTATTAATAGTATTTCAATAATAGATATTACAATAAAATTACTTCTACTACCAAAGTTATCAGAAATCTTTAACAAGTATATAATAACCCCCGCACTCATAACTGAAACTATGTATATAATATATGTTATTGAAATTGCCATTACAGTAATAACAATTGAATTACTTAATTTATTCCCTGTTATATATGAAAAAACAATGCTAAATATTATATATGAAATTAATAATAGATTAATCGGATTCATATAATTAATTAATAATGAATATATTAAAGAAATATTAACAGCAACCAATGTTAATAATCCAATTTTTATAAAACTCTTTGTTTTATAATTTATTATTCTACACGAAATATAACTTACACATGCATTTATGAATACCATCTTTATTATGTTAGTTATTATATCCATTTTTTCCATAATCACACCTCTATTAATTGATATTATATATAAATAATAATAAACAGTCAAACTATAATTAACTAGTTTGACTGTTCTGTTCTAAAGGATGTCAATTAATAACACCAGTAAGAAAGAAATTTTGATAACCAACTCCACATAATCCCACCCCCTTTTTTATCTATATGTATAGATAAAAAATACCACCTAGATAGCTATTATCTAAGTGGTTTAGGGTTGTAATTATATGAAAAATCATGTACTTCTTTACATACTTTATAAAACTTTATTAATCTTATTATAATAAAAATATATTAGTTCTGTAGGACTAGGTACTCCTGTATTGTAATTAATCTTTGCAGTATAATGAACTTCTAAATCTTCTGGAGCTAATGTCCTCCATGCATAATTTATAGCTGTTTGCATTACTCTACTTATACTGCTCGATGATTTTTTATACAAATTTGATAAATAATTAAAAACAGTTTCCTTTTTATCATTTTCCTTTAACAAATACATTATTGCATCATATATGTATTTTCTACCTTTCAAATGAGAACTAATACCTATTAAATCTAGTTCAGCATTTATCTTGTTTGAAAGCTTACTTTCGTAATCAGCCTTAGTTTCTATATTAGTACTCTTATTATCTGATGTATTATATTTATATAAACTTTTCCTTAAAGAAAGCACTGAAGATATTACAAGTTTTGGTGAATAGTCTTTCTGTTTTTTATAGAAAATTAAGTCTACACCTTCTTCATGTAATTTATTATATAAAATCTTTGAAGAAGCATTTGTAGTAACAATTATTATCGGAGTAAATTCAGTTGTATAATTTCTTATCTTTTCTATAAACTCTATTCCTGAACCTTCTCCATTATGTAATTCAATATCTAAAACAATTGCTTCTGGAGTATATGTTTTAAAATATTCTAATCCCTCTTTACTTGAATTTGTAATCCCTATAATTTTAATATTTTCCAAACTTTCAGTATAATTTCTAAATCTTTCACATTCAAATTCGTCATCTTCAATTAGTAATATTGACATTGGTTTATTGTCCATACTTTCTTCCCCTTATTCAAATTTTATATAAATAATATAACACATAAATTTGTATATTTCTACATATTTCTTCATACTTGTAATTTATTTTTTAAAATTATTAGTATATTACAATTAAGAATATTATATTTGTAGGAGAATTTTATGATTAACAAAGATATTTTAAAAAAAGAAATTGGAGAACGAATAAAAGATATTCGTATAAATAAAATGCATATGTCAAAATCTGAATTTGCTAACCTTATCGATATGAAAAGTCAATATCTAGGAACTGTAGAAAATGGTCAAAGGGGTTTAACAATAGAAAAAGCCATAGAGATTTGTAATAAAACTAATATATCATGCGACTACTTATTGCTTGGTTCAGAAAACTCAATTAAAGAATTTGCAAAAAATATTCTATCAAAATACAGTAATGAAGATATTTACACTGCATTTGATATATTTAAAGATTTAACTTTATTAATCAAGTAAGCTTAAAGTTTCATTTTTTAAACTTTAAGTATTGACATGTTAATTTCCCATTGGTAAAATATGTATAAATACCATATTTTGTAAAAAGGAGTTTTTAATATGTCTAATAATATCGAAATAAATAACAATTTTAAATATACTGGAATAATTAAAAATATCGATGGCATAGGAAGGTTCGTATTGCCATCCCCTTTACGTCAAATCTATAAAATAGACACAGGAAATAAATTGCAAATAAATGTTATTGATAATTTTATTGTATTGAAGAATCAAGAAAACAATAAAAAACAAGAAAAATGTTTTTATAGAATAGTAGATGAATTAGGAAGATTTGTAATCCCTGTAGAAATTAGAAATAAATTTGAACTACCCGTTGGCACACCAATTGGAATATATGTTAATGAAGACAATATTCTACTAAAAAAGGAAGAAATTTCTTGTACTTTTTGTAATAATAAAGAAGACCTTATTGAGCATCAAGATAAACTTGTTTGTTTAAAATGTATAGGCAATTTAAATAAGAAAAGTAATAAATAAAAATTAAAAGGTATATTAACCTTTTAATTTTTATTATTTATTTTTTTAATGTATCCTCTCGTATTTCTTGTCTTAACTCTATCAAATAATCTGAAAAAGCAACTTACACTTCCATGTCTTCTATTTGATGTATAGCAATGACGTGTCGCATCTTTCAATCGTTCTACAATTTATTAAATAACTGTTGCTCATAATTAATTTCCATTGCACTTTTTACATTAGCTAATGTTTGACCAGCTAACACCCTTGCATTTGCTGTTCCTTTTTGTAAAATTCTATAAACCTCTGGTTTGTATTTTTCAAATTCTTTTCTTCTTGTTCTTATAGGCTCTAAAACTTCTTGTAATACATCATTTAAGTATCTTTTAACTTTTACGTCTCCTAGTCCACCTCTTCTATAATGTTCTTTCATTTCAGCTATAGTTTCTTTATCTGTACCAAATGTATCCAAATACATAAATACTGGATTATCTTCAACATTTCCTGGATCTTCAACTCTTAAATGATTTGGATCTGTATACATACTCATTACTTTTCTTCTTATTTCTTCTGGCTCATCAGCTAAATAAATAGCATTACCTAAAGATTTACTCATTTTTGCTTTTCCATCAATACCTGGTAATCTTGAAATATCTGGTACTAATGCTTGTGGTTCTACTAATACATCACTCTTATATGTTTGATTAAATTTTCTAACAATTTCTCTAGTTTGCTCTAACATAGGTAATTGATCTTCTCCTACAGGAACTAGACTTGCTCCAAAAGCTGTTATATCAGCAGCTTGGCTTATAGGATAAGTTAAAAATCCAGTTGGAACTGCTCCTTCTCCAAATTTTCTTAATTTTAACTCTTCCTTAATTGTTGGATTTCTCTCTAATCTTGAAACTGATACTAAATTCATATAATACATTGTTAACTCTGATAATTCTGGTATCATTGATTGAATACATATATTAGTTTTTCTTGGATCAATTCCAGCTGCTAAATAATCAAGTGCTACTTCTAATATATTATCTCTTACTTTTTGTGGATTTCCCGCAATCTTCCTGTTGGTCTATCTCCTGTTAAAATATTTTTTCTCTTCACTCATATAAAAATCCTCCAATCCTAGAATCCTTATCTCCTCTGCCTTATAAATTCACAATTATTGCATCATTTTTATCATATTTTTTTACAATTTTAAGCTATAAGCAATAGCATAACTCCTTCTTTCTTTAAATTGATTTTTAAGTTTTGCCAATTCCAGTCAGCCTCCATATGCACCACCTCCTTTAATAATATACAAAAAAGCACATGTATAAGTTTTGATCACTCATACATGTGCTTAATTTATATCTTAAATAAATTTTATAGCACAACAAATCTGTATGGGTGATTTTTCTCCCATACATTCCACCAATTATTTAATTTAATATTACTTAAATTAGTCATGGCTTTTGTCTCCTTATAGTATTATTATATTACTTATTTGTAAGTTTTGTCAATGATTTGAAAACTCACATCTATCTCGCCAAAGTGCAGATCTGAGTTTTTTATTTATATTTTCTTCATTACCTCTTTTTCATAAATTTTTACAAAAATCACATTTCCTCATTTTCATCTTCTTTCATTTAAGGCAAAGTTTTTCAACTATGCCTTAAACTATAGGTAATACATTTTTTAAAATTCAGTTATATCAATGTATTCAAATCTTTTTTATGTCCAAACCAGATATGTCAAAAAAATGGTCAAGTTGGACATTTTTTAGAATAATTCAAGCCAAATTTTGCATGATTTTATTTCAAATAATATTCAATCATATTTATATATTGATCTTGTGCATTTAAACATGTATCTATTAAATATCCTTTTTCTGTTTTGTTTTGATATTCTTTTAATCCTCTATAATAAAATAATTTATCTTTATCTAAAATTATAAATGGTACTATATTATTTTTTAAACATTCTTTAAAAGCAATGATTCTACCAACTCTACCATTACCATCTTGAAACGGATGTATTTTTTCAAATCTTGCATGGAATTCTATTATATCTTTTATTGTTACTTCTGTTAAAGAATTATACCATTCCATTAGTTTTTCCATATCTTTTGGAGTTTGTTTTGGACTTGATGTTTTCATTGTTCCTGCTTCATTAGCTAATTTTTTATATTCTCCAACATTAAACCAATCTTTTCTTGCATCCATTGTTCCTTCTTTTAGTGTTTTATGAAATTCCTTAATCATATCTTCTGTTAAATCTTTATCTGCTATATCTAACATATAATCAACTAATTTAAAATGATTTACTGTTTCTAATATATCATCAACTCTTGCAATAGATGCTCCTTCAAAAAGAATTGTATTTGTTTCATAAATATATCTTGTTTGGTCTTCTGTTAGTTTGCTTCCTTCAATGTAATTTGTATTATATGCAAATTTAATTTGAGTATTATGATATAGATTACCTTTTAATTGCATTTCTTTTTGTTCTCTTAAAACGTCTAATACATTGATTTTTGAAACATCAAATTTTTCTTCATCTTTTATCAGTTCATCAACAGTTATATTAAAAGTTTCTGCTAGTCTTTTTAATGATTCTATATTAGGTTCAATAATTCCAGATTCATATTTAGATATTGTTCCTGGCTCAACTTCTAATATCTCTGCAATATCTTTTTGAGTCATTTTATTTGATTCTCTATATTCTTTTATTTTATTACCAATACTCATAAATTCACTTCCTATCTCTATATATTATATCATATTGTTTCCAAAATAGAAAGTATTTATGCTTGTATTGTTATGTTATTTCCAAAAAAGATATGTATTTTAAAATCAAATTTGAATATTTTATAATTTGTACGAAAGTCCAACTTCTTCAACTTCTATATTGTGAACAGTTGCTTTACGAGTTGAAACAATAGTTCCTCCCATTTTTTCATAAAACTTTATTGAAGGAATATTGTCTTTCAAACACCAAATTATCATATTAGTTTTATTTTTCTCTATAAAATAATTTTTAGAACATTCAAACAATTTGCTACCAATACCATTTCTTTTTAAAGTTGGTTCAACATATAAAGCATGAATTTCTGCATTATAACTTTCTAAATTATCAGTTGGTTTTCCAAATCGTATAACTCCAACAATTTCATTATTTTCTTCGCAAACATATATATTAGAATATTCATCTTGACTTAAAATGTTTCTTTCCCAATTAGGTGCCATTGTTTCAGCCGATAAACTGTTTAAAAATTTATCTTCTATTAATCCTTTATAGGCTGTTTGCCATCCAGAAACAATAAGTTTTGCAATATTATAACTATCATCTTTTATCGCTTTTCTAATCATATAATTCACTCCTCCTTTTTATTTATAACTTAATTAATATTATCTTATATGTAAATTCATATATAGTCCTTGACTTTTCTCTTATAAATAGCTTATAATAAATATAGGAAATGACAAATCCACAAACGTGGTTTTGCCGATGATATGAAAACTCACATCTAACTCGTCAAAGTGCAGATGTGAGCTTTTTTATTTATGTAGTTGCTTATTAACCCAGTTCTTATACAGAACTGCTGTCAAGGCAACGTTTAATGTTAAAGATAACATTAAGGATATTATTAAAAATAGTATCACTTTAACCATAAACATCACCACCTCTCTTACGATATTTCGTAAAAATTGGTGGCAAAACCACATCTGTCTATTATCATTTCCTATGGAATTATTTTACAATACTATTTCGCTAATGTCTATAATATTTATATATTTTATTTGATTTTTCTTCCTTTTTATTCCATTTTCTTCATCACTTCTTTTGCATGAATTTTCACAAAAATTAGATTTTCTCATTTTCATCTTTTTTCATTTAAGGCACAGTTTTTCAACTATGCCTTAAACTATAGGAAATAAATTTTCAAAAGTCCAGTTATGCCAACACTTTCCAGAGATTTTTATGTCCAAACCAGGTAGGTCAAAAAAATGGTCAAGTTGGACACTTTTTGTAGACAAGTAGTTTACTCCCAATTTGAACGAAGGCCATGGCTCTTCTAGCCATCTCCACTTGTTGCATGGGTAATAAATTGTAAGTGGCCCATACATTTTTTGATATTTGTCTTTTAAATCTTTTAATTGCTTTGTATACTCTCTGTGCAAACATAATGCCTTTTGGTCTTCAGGATGTGTATCCAAATATAAACCTAATTCAATAATTGCGAAATTTAAACATTTAATTTGATCAATCATTTCTTGTCTTCTCATATCTCTTGGGCATTCACAGTTATTTCTGTTTTCTTCACATTTATTTTCTTTACAATCCATTATTTGTTACACCCCTCTCCTATTTTATTTGTTCTTCTAATATATTCAATCTCCGCCATAGATTGACCTGGCATATATGGGCTTAC
>JAZSOX010000049.1:0-3742 GCA_045537175.1 Bacilli bacterium | reverse complement strand
TATTTTAGCAGGATTTTTATATATCTTAAAAATAGAATTTAATAATATAAGTTATTTAATTAGTTTATCTATTGCTCCATTAATACTTTATTTATACATTAAAGAACAAAACAAACTAAAGAAAGATGTAAATTATTATCAAAATGTTTTGATTACTCTAAAAAATAATCGAGTGCTAGAACTTACTGGTTTTATAGATAGTGGTAATAAGTTAAAAGATCCTATTACAAATAAATATATTGTTTTAATAAATAAAAATAAACTTAAAGGCATATATAATATAAGAAGTCCGATGTATGTGCCTATAAAAACAGTTAATAGTACAAGTTTGCTTGAATGTATTAGTGTCAAAAATATAATTATGGATAATAGAGTGTATACTAATTATTTGCTTGGGTTATCTGATACATTCACTGGTTTTGATGGAGTAGATTGCTTGCTTAATTATCATTTACTGGAGGAATAAAATGATTAAAAAATTAATTTTATTTTTAAAAAAGAAGTATAATGAATGCTTTTTTGTTGGAGCAACAGATAAGTTGCCACCACCATTATCCAAAGAAAAAGAATTGGAATATCTAATTAAAGCGCGTCAAGGTGATATTGAATCTCGTAATATTTTAATTGAACATAATCTTCGTTTAGTGGTATTTTTAGCCAAAAAATATGAAAATACAGGCTTTGATATAGAAGATTTAGTATCAATTGGATCAATTGGATTAATAAAAGGCATAAATACCTACAAAATTGATAAAAATATCAAATTAGCTACTTATGCTTCACGTTGTATAGCCAATGAAATATTAATGTTTTTAAGAAAAAATAAAAAGAAAAAAGTTGAAATAAGCCTTGAAGAAACACTTAATTATGATGCGGAAGGTAACGAATTACATTTAGAGGATATATTGGGCACAGAGGATGATGTGGTACCTAAAGAATTTGAAAATGTAATGGACAAAGAAACATTAAAAAAAGAAATTGAAATTCTTGATGATAGAGAAAAGGAAATTATGACTCTACGATATGGGCTTAATAATACCGAAGAGTATACCCAAAAAGAAGTGGCAGAAATGCTTGGTATTAGTCAGTCATATATTTCTAGAATTGAAAAGAAAATTGTAAAAAAATTACAAAATATAATGAGAATTTAAAAATGTACCTTAGGGTATGTTTTTTATATGAATAAAAAAATAAAAAAATAACCATAATTTTTACGAAAGGTAAGATTATGGCAAAATATAAAGTAGACATTACAGGAATTAATACTAATGAAATTAAAGTATTAAAGAATGAAGAAACTAATGAATTATTTGAAAAACTTCGAAATGGAGATGAAAGCGCAAAAGAAGCATTAGTTAATGGTAATTTAAAATTAGTGCTATCTATATTAAAAAGATTTAATAACACTAAATATAATATGGATGACTTATTTCAAGTTGGAGTAATTGGGTTAATTAAAGCAATAGATAATTTTGACGTCACATTAGGGCTTAGATTATCTACTTATGCAGTACCTTTAATACTGGGTGAAGTTAAAAGATATATAAGAGATAATACCTCAGTTAGAGTAAGCAGAAGTGTTAAGGATTTAGCATATAAAATAATTAAATTTCAAGATGATTATTTAAGCGTCTTTGGAGTACTTCCAACAAATGATAAAATATCCAAAGAACTTGGTATTGATGAATATGAAATATCATATGCACTAGATTCTCTTAAAGATCCAATGAGTATTTTTGAACCAATCTATAATGATGGAGGAGATACAATTTATTTATCAGACCAAATAGCAGATATAAAAGATATTCATACTGATAGAGATATGTTAATTTCTTTAAGAAAAGCTTTACAAAAAATAAAAGATAGAGAAAAAGATATATTAGTATCACGATTTATTATTGGTAAAACTCAAATGGAAATCGCAGATACATTAGGAATATCTCAAGCACAAGTATCAAGAATTGAAAAAAGTGCAATAGAGAATGTTAGAAAATTAATTAAGTAGCATATAATTAAATTAGGTGAAGTTATGTTACTAAGTGATTTACAAACTAAAGATGTTATAAATATGAGAGATGGTAATAATTTAGGTAGAATTATTGACGCTAGAGTAGATAGTAGTGGAAAAATAAATTATTTTGTAGTAGAAGAAAAGAAAATTCTTAGAAAAGTAACTCGTGGTAGTGATATGACTATTAACTTTGAAAAAATCAAAAAAATAGGTGAAGATGTAATTTTAGTTGAACTATGATATAATAAAATTGTGATTTTTATGAAGAAAAAAATTATTTTTATTGGAGTATTTTTATTATTTGTAGATAGAATTACAAAATTATTAATTGATAATTGTTTTAATTTAATGGAAACAAAAACAATTATTATAAATTTTTTTAGAGTCACAAAGGTCTATAATGATGGTGCATCTTGGAATATTTTATCAGGACATAGAATGATACTTATTTTATTAGCTATTATTATGTTAGGAATTTTGATATACTATCAAAATAAATTTAAAATGAATAATAGAAACATTTTTGCATTTAGTATGCTTTATTCAGGAATAACTGGTAATTTAATTGATCGCGTTATTTACGGATATGTAATAGATTTTTTAGACTTTACAATTTTTAACTATGACTTTCCAGTTTTTAACTTTGCTGATATATGCATAGTTATTGGAGTTATATTATTAATTATTGCAATTTTGAAAAAGGAAGATATTAATGAAGTTAGTAGTAGATAAAGAAAATATAAGAATAGATAAATATTTAGGAGAAAATACTGAATATAGTAGAGAAGTTATAACTAAAATGTTAAAAGAAGGATACATTTTAGTTAACGGGAAAACTACAAAACCTAGTTATAAAATAAGGTTAGAAGATATAGTAGAGATAGATGATACATATAAAATAGAACAAGATATCAATCCAGTAGAAATGAAACTAAATATTGTATATGAAGATAAAGATATAATGGTTATTAATAAACCAAGTGGATTAGTAGTACATCCAGGTAATGGTAATACAAATAACACACTAGTAAATGGGCTTATGTATTATACAAATGAACTTAGTGATTTAGGCGGTAATGAAAGAGTAGGAATAGTCCATAGATTAGATAAAGATACTAGTGGATTAATGTTAGTGGCAAAATCTAATAAAGCACACGAAATATTATCAGATGATTTTAAAAATAAAAGAGTATATCGTGAGTATTATGCACTTTTAATAGGCAATTTTCCAAGTGATACAGCACATATAGATGCTCCAATAGGAAGAAGCAAAACAAACTTTAATAAAATGGAAGTAAGAAGTGACGGTAAGAATGCAAGAACTAATTTAAAAGTATTAAAAAGATATAAAGATTATACTTTAGTAAGTTTAGTTTTAGAAACCGGAAGAACTCATCAAATAAGAGTGCATATGTCATATATTGGTTATCCAATATTTAATGATCCGGTTTATGTAAATAAAGAAGCTACTGAATTTGGTCAATTTTTACATTCAAAAGTTATAAGATTTACTCATCCTATAACTAAAGAACAATTAGAATTTACTAGTGAATTACCTAGTGAATTTAGTGAATATTTAGAAAAATTAGATTAATACTAAAATATTACTAAATACGAATACTGAAAATATAAAATACGGAATACTTAATAATTGATAGTAGCCATATATATCTTTAATTTTTCTTATTAAACAAAATGCTGAAATCATTAAAGTAAGGCTTAGTAATATAC
>JAZSOX010000099.1:0-3171 GCA_045537175.1 Bacilli bacterium | reverse complement strand
GTCAGTGATAACTATAAAATAGATACTACTACATTAGGAAAAAAAGAATATGAAGTAATTTATAAAATTAATGATAAAAAATATTCACATAAATATACAATAAATATTGTTGATAATGAAGAACCAAGAGTTTTTAGTGGTACCACTAAAACAGTATCAATAGGATATGAAGGTGATTTATGTAATTTAATAACTTATGGTGATAATTATGACGGTTATATAAAATGTGAAATAGTAGGTAAATATAATTTAAATAAAAAAGGAACTTATAAATTAAAATATTATTTATCTGATAATAGCAATAATACTAAAGAAGTAATTGTTACATTAAAAGTTAAAGAAAAAAATAAGGGAGGAAATACTAGTAACAATACTGAAAAAGAGAAGATTGAATTTGTAGATATAATTTCTAAATATAAAACCGATACGACAGAAGTTGGTATTGATGTATCTAAATGGCAAGGAAATATTGATTTTAAAAAAATAAAGAAAGCTGGAGCCAATTTTGTAATGATAAGAATTGGAGTTCAAAAAACATTAAAAGGGGAATTAGAAATTGACCCATATTATAAAGAAAATATGAAAAAAGCTAAAGAAAATGGCTTAAAAATTGGAGTATATCTTTATAGTATTGCAACTAGTACTGAAGAGTCTATTAAACATGCCAATTGGGTTATTAAAACACTAGATGGAGAAAAATTAGACTTACCAATTGTCTTTGACTGGGAAAATTGGTCTAAATGGAATAGTTATAAGATTAGTTTTTATGAAATAAACAATATTGCCAATAATTTTATGATTACAGTAAAAAATAATGGTTACGAAGGAATGCTATATAGTAGTAAATTTTATTTGGAAAGTATTTGGACTAACAAGTTAGATTTTCCTGTATGGATTGCTCATTATACAGAAAAAACTTCTTATAAAGGGAAATATAAAATGTGGCAATTATGTAATAATGGAAAAATAGATGGCATCAAAGGTGATGTAGATATCAATGTATTATATAAATGAAAATTAAAGTAAAATAGAGGAGCTTAAATTTTAAGTTCTTTTATTATGATATAATATTTATGAGGTAGTGAATATGAAGTATATATTTGTAATTAATAGTTTTACTATTGGAGATAGATTAGAAAGATTAATTAAAAGAATTGAAGTAACAGCTAAAAAATTTAAATTAGATTATGTGGTAGAAATAAATAATGAAGATTATTCTACAGAAGACATATTGAATAAATACAAAGATGGAAAGAATGTAATTATGGCTGTTGGTGGGGATGGGATGATTAATAGAGTATTAAATGGAATAGTTAATACTAAAAATATTTTAGGGTTTATTCCTTATAGTACTGGTAATGATTTGTATAAAACAGCTTTAAGAAGTTTAGATGAATTAACTAAATGTGATATTGTTAAAATTAATGATAGATATTTTATAAATGTAGCTTGTTTTGGAATAGATGCAGAGGTTGCAAACAATAATAATTATATAAATACTAAGTATATTCCTAAAAATTTGAAATACATATTTTCATTAATTGATACATTTTTTAAATACAAAAACAGAGATATGAAAATTATGGTTAATGATGAAATAATAGAAAATAAATTTGCTACTATAGCAGTATGCAATGCTTCGTTTTATGGTAATGGATTTATGATAGGACCAAATAGTAGTATTGTTGATGGATTAATTGATATATATTATGCTAATGATTTAGACAAATGGAATATATTAAAATTAATTGTAAAATTAAAAAATGGTAAACATGAAAAATCTAAATATGTTAGAAAAATTCAAGCAAAAAAGCTAACTATTGAATCTTTAAATAGTATTAAATGTAATATTGATGGAGAATCATTATGTGATAACAAATTTAATATAGAAGTCATAAATAATGGAATTACTTTATATTTTAATAAAAAATTAATAAAAGAGATTATAAAGTAATTATGTAAAGAATTTGATAAATTAATTTATAAAAAAAATCGATAATGCTATAATACTAATATAAGGAGAATAATATGAAATGTGTAGCAATTAAGGGTGTTAAAGAGTTTGAAGTAAAAGAGATACCAGCACCAGAAAAAGAAAATGGTAAAGTTTTAATTAATGTAAAGAAAACAGGAATTTGTGGTTCTGACATTCATTATTGGGATTTAGGTAATCCGGTAGGTCTAGTAATGGGACACGAATATTCTGGAATAGTAATTGATAATGGTGGCAGAGAAGATTTAAAAGAAGGAGATAGAGTTACAGCACTTCCTATATCTCCATGTGGTAAGTGCGAAGCTTGTTTAAAAGGTAATATTCATTATTGCAAAGAAACATGGGCGCATGCAAGTGGACTTTCTCTAGATAATTCTGGTGGACTTGCTCCAATGTTAAAAGTACGTAGTGATATGGTTTTAAAATTACCAGATAATATGAGCGACGAAGAAGGTGCTTTAGTTGAACCAACAGCAGTAGGATATCACGCAATTAATCTTGCTAATATAAAAGTTGGAGATAATGTTTTAGTAGTTGGTGGAGGAATCATTGGATTAGTTTCAGCTATGTTTGCTAAGAAAAGTAGAGCTAGCCAAGTAATAGTATCAGAAGCAAATGAGAGTCGTGGGGAAATGGCTGTTAAACTAGGTGTAGCAGATGCTTGGATAGATGCTAAGAATCAAGATGAAATGAATAAATATGTCGGAACATTTGATAAGGTTATCGAATGCTGTGGTAATACACCTGCAGTGAATAGTGCTCTTACATTAGTAAAAGCTGGAGGAACAGTAGTATTAGTTGGAGTTTCTATGACACCAATTAATTATTCAAGTATTGCTCATGTAATGAGAGAATTAACAGTCATCGGAGCAATTGCTTATACTAAAGAAGAATTTGCTAAATGTATTAATATGATAGCAAACAAAGAAATTGATGTTTTAAAACTTGTGTCTAAAACAGTTACTTTAGAAGAGGTTCAAGCATCATATGAAGAATTAACTAGTGGTGATGCTAGCACCATAAAAATATTAGTTGATCCAAATAAATAAAAAAATAAATCATAATGATTTATTTTTTTTAACCCCATTTGTTAATTGCCATTTTAATGTTTTTAACTAAGTATATAAAGTTTTAAGTATATCAGTTGAAAATGAAGATAATGTAGAAGGAAAATACTT
>JAZSOX010000032.1:0-2647 GCA_045537175.1 Bacilli bacterium | reverse complement strand
TAAAAATTTTAAAAAATATATCTAAATTTAATATTAATATAACTGAAGATGAATTAATTGAGACTTTTTTACACGAATTAATTCATGTATTAACTTCTTATGTTTTATTAGAAGAAGATAAAATATTAGAAGGTATTAATTATAGAAGAATTTCTGATAAAGCATCGTCATTTTTCTTAGCTATAAATGAAGGAATTACTCAATATATAGTTAATGATTTATTGAATTTAAAAAATAGTGATGCTTATGTATTTGAAACTCATATTGCAAAACAATTATCTTTAATAATTGGTAAAGAAAAACTACTTACATGTTATTCAAATAATGATTTTGAAGGATTTATAAAAGCTTTACAAGCAATAGATAGAGAATTTGATGTTAGAAAATTTGTTTTAGATACTTATAGTGAATATTTAGTTTTAATAAATGCATTTGCCAGTGGAGATAAATTAGAAGATAAAAGAAGAGTAGCTATTATAGAAGATAATTTGTTAGAATTATATCTTAAAACATCTAGAGAACATGATCAAGAATTCTTAGGTAGTTTATTAACTTATGAAGAAGCAGATAGAATAATAAATTTTGAAGAATCGGTTGAATATTATGGAAGACAAGATATTAGTAATTATGGATTAATGGATACAGGTTCAACAAAAGATAGATTTAGTAAAATGTTAGAAGAAAGAGAGGAAAATATGGAAGATGTAGTTGTTTATGAAAACAAAAAAGAAGAATTATTAGCAAATGGTCTTAAAATTGCTCAAGAATTAGAATTACGTATAAAAAGTGGAAAAGTAATAAAAGATATAGTGGATGATGATGGAGAAAGAATTATTGTAACAGAGACTGAACTTGGAACTTATGGATATCAAGTTTTTGAAAGAGGCGATACTGAACCACATTATTATGCTGAAGGATATTACTTGATTGATGATTTAACAAAAAGTACTGATTCTGACGGAGTTGCTTTAAGATATACAAGTGCAAAAAGTAGAATTCAAAGAAATTTAGTTGGAACATTTATTGAATATATAAAAGATCAAGGATTTCATTCTTTGTATGTTAGTCAAAAATACTTAAAAGATAATAATATTCAAGTATCACAAAGAATGACTGGTTATACAAGGCAAGATCCTGTAACATTATTATCATTCCAATTTGATAGAAGAGAAGTTTCTATTGCAGCAGATGCTCAAATAATTGAAAAAGATGGAAAAATGGATATTAGAATTGGAATGGGCGCTATTAAAGATGATGGAACAATAGATTATAATTTATCTTATAAAATGGCAATGGAAGCTGAAATGGCCAAAAAATTCTTTGGAGAACCTAATATGCGTAGAGATAAGTTAACTCAAGTTATGTTAGAATCTTCTCAAAATGCTCAATCTTTATTATATGGGGTTTATCAAAGTCTTGGTCTTCCAATTTTAGATGGAGTTACTCCAAGCAATTTATTAGCAGAACAAGTAATTCCAATGTTACCAGATGGAACTACAAATAAATTAAATTAAAAAAGTAGACTTATTGTCTACTTTTAAAATGTTTAATTATTCGCAATCACAATTTTCGCAGTGACATGATTCTGAATCATCTTTACAATGACATTCATCAGTTTTGCCACATCCTGGACAATGACATTCATCACCATCACAATTGCAATCATCACAAGTACAATTTTCGCAGTTACATTTAACATCTTCATTATCTTCTACATAACTAATTGCGTTTGTAGGACAAGAAGAAACTGCATTTTTACATTCTTCAGTTTCAATATTTTCATTACTAATAACTTCAGATAATCCGTTATCATTAAAATCAAAATGAGCACCATCTATAGCAACGCAAGCGCCACATCCGATACAAGCTTCTTCGTTAACATTTAATTTTTTCATTTTTATTCCTCCTTGTATAATTATAGTAAAAAAAATTTTTAAAAGCAATATAACCATTTAAAAAAAATATTGTTTATGTTATTATTATGATAGAGGTGTTACTATGAGTTCACGAATGACTAAATATTATGATGAACCCGAAATTACTAATTCAAGATTTCATAAAAATGAAGAATTATACAAAGAAATTAGTAAGAGCGAATTAAATAGTTATGATGTAAAAAGTAATGCAACTATTTTGGGGGAAAATAAAAACGAAATTGATGTTGAAAAAATAAAAAAGATATTAGATACAAAATATAATGAAACTCCTAAAAGAAGAAGTATTAGATTAGAAACTGAAGAACTACCTGAAGAAGAAAGAGAAATAACTAAAGAATATGATATTAATATAATACTTGAAAAGGCGAGAGAACAAAAACAAGATAATTATGAAGAAGAAAGATTAAAAAAATTACGTGACACTCAATTTGATATTCTTAAAAATTTAAATATATCTGAAAAAGAAGACGAAGAAGAAGATTTAGAAGAGGATAATTTAAAAACTTTAATTAATACAATTGCTTTAAATGAAACTAAAAATAATGAAGATAGTTCGCCACTAGATATATTAAGCGAATTGAAAGGCAATGATGATACTGAAGTTTTACAAGGCCTTAAAGAAGAAATTGAAAAAGCTGATGAAGAATTTGAAAATACTAAAAAATCTAATATAACAGATACACAAATGATTAATTCTTTTTATACTTCAT
>JAZSOX010000141.1:0-7914 GCA_045537175.1 Bacilli bacterium | reverse complement strand
ATAAAAATATATATGAAATCAATGTTTTAGAAACTTCAGAAGATGAATCATCAATTATTAGCGATATTATAGGTGTAGCAGGATTAGTTGGAATCGGAACTATTATTTATAAGAAAAAGAAAAGCAAAAAGGTATCTTAGTTTTTAGATACAGTTCAGATACTTTCGAAAAAAACTTGTTCAAATGGTTTTGATTAAAATATAAAAAATGGCCATATTTGGCCTTTTTTTGTGGAAAATTATGGTGTTTTTGCAAAAAATTAGTAAGAAATTACAATTTTACGAGCCCTCTGAAGAGGCCGAAAAACCTCATTTTTTGTTTTATAAATATTTGAATAATTTAAATATTATTTTGTATAACTATTTAAATAAGACATCCTATTTATACTTGTGTTATAATTAAATTACTTGTTATTTTATAGTAGGAGTGATACATATGGACAAAATAAGGAAAAACTTTTTTAATTTTATAATTACTCTATGTTTAGGTTATTTTGGGGTTCATAAATTTATGAAAAAAGATTATAAAATGGGAATAATATATTTTTTAACAATAGGTTTATTCGGAATTGGATGGATAATTGATACAATTGTAACGGGAATTAACCTGCTGAAAAGTGTTATGAATATCGAAAATAACGAAAAAGTATATAATAATATAAAAAAAGAATCAAATAGTGCTTGTCAAATTGTTCTTAATGATTCTAATATAGATAATATAAAAAGTAAATTTATTGCATTTGATATAGAAACTACTGGACTAAATCCTTATTATGATAGAATTATAGAACTAGGTGCTGTTGTTTTCGAAAATGGTGTTCCGATATCAAAATTTAGTACTCTTGTAAATCCAGAAACTTTAATTTCACAAGAAGCTAGCAAAATTAATCATATAACAAATGATATGTTAAAAGATGCACCTTCTGAAAATGAAGTGTACAAAAAGTTTATAGAATTTATGAAACCAGCATTAAATTCCGAAGTTCCTATATGTGCACATAATGCTTTATTTGATATTAGTTTTATAACAAATACTTTAAATAGATTAGGATATAATTATAATATATCCTATATTGATACTCTATCCATTTCCAGAAATATTTTAGATAATCAAGTTATTAATCACAAACAGGATACAATTGCAAAATATTTTAATATAGTCAATGAGGAACAACATAGAGCTGTAACCGATGCAGAAACATGTGGTAAAATTTTAGATAAATTAATTTCATTACTTTCAAATGAATTTGATAAAAATGCTAAAATCTCTTCAAAGGAAATTAATAATATAAATAAAGATTATAAACTCCCAAGTATCGATATAATATCATGTAATGAGTCAAAAAATATAGTTCATTTTATAGAAAAAATGAAAACAAAAAAAGGCACAGTTATTCCTATCGGCATCATAGACGATAATATAATTACAGAAAAAATAAATAGTATGCCGAATTTATTAATTGGTGGAACTGTAATGTCTGGAAAAACATCTTATATAAATGCAATAATATCTAGTATTTTATTTCTAAAAAAGCCAAATGAAGTTAAGTTAATGATTTATGATTCTAAAAATATTGACTATTCTATCTACAATGGAATCCCTCATTTAATAACACCTATTATTTCAGATTCAAAAAAATTATTTTTTTCATTACAAAAAGTATGTAACATAATTGATGACAGAAGAGAAAAATTAAGTCAGACAAACACTAAAAATATTGATATATATAATATCAAAGTAGCTGAGAATGAGAAAATTTTTGACTTAATTGTTATAATCGATGACTTTAATAGTTTTAATATTTCAGATGAAACAAATGAATTAATTAACTATATAACCACAAATGGATGGTATGTTAATGTATTTGTTATTATTTCTTCTAATCATCCATCAGCAAAAATAATTCCTACAATATCGAAAGCAAATTTTCCTGCTAGAATTAGTTTTAAAGTCATAAATTCAAGTGCTTCCAAAATTATTATAAATGAGTCGGGAGCTGAAAAATTAAGCGGATACGGAACAGCATTGTATACTTCAAGATTAAATAATCAAATTCAAAAGATCAAAGTACCATTTATAACAGATGAAGATATTAATAATATTGTTGAATATTGGCATAAATATGTTGATACATCATACTCTAGTGATATAACAAATCAAGAGTTGCATGAAAATAATTTAGAAAATTATGATGATCCGATGTATAATGAAGTCGTAGAATTTGCTATTATGTCAGGTAAAATAAGTACTTCACTTATTCAAAGAAAATTTAGATTTGGTTTTAATAGGGCGGCAAGGATGATTGATTTATTAGAATCTCGAGGAATAGTCGGACCACAGAACGGTTCTGAACCAAGGAAAGTTTTGCTTAAATCAGATGATAATAAAATTGGGATTTAGGCATACCCTATAATTGACTATTTAAATATCTAATGAAGTCGAAAGGCTTCTTTTTTATTCCTCATCATCTCTTAAATGAAATATTGGATTTATAGTAAAAATATGTCTTTTCTCATTTTTCATTCCATATTCATTAGTAAATTTTTCTAATTCTCTATTTAAAAATTTTATCGCACTCTCTTGTGTTCCTAATTCTATTACATAATCTTTTGCTTTATTTCTATTTGGATTTATTTCATCAGTAAAACAAGCTTTATAAATATTTCCTTTACATAATTTAATTGAGATTCTAATTTTTTTATTTCTATCAATCCATGTACTCACTGTAACAGAATGTGGATTTTGACTTCTGCCTTCCCAAACATCAAAATTATATTTTTTTGCTATATCGCATGCTTTTAAAATAAAATATTCAAACTCTTTTTCTTTCTCTCTAAATGCTTCACTCTTCTTATTTATTGTGGGATGATTTTTATCAAATTCATCTAATCGCATTTTTAAAAGACCTGCATCAGTAGATTCATTATTCCAAGGATGTGCAAAATGATGAACACTTCTTCCTATTTTTAAATTCCAAAATAATCTTAAATCATAATCAGACACTATATCTCTATCAATTAATTCTTGTGCAAAAGATTTCCCATAAATAAACTCATATTCTTTTTGTGCACGAAGACTCCAAAATGTATCATAAATTGCTGTTCCATTTGCTCTAATCCAATCCCACATAAATGTTTTACTTTCAACATTGGGTGCATCTATATGACATCTAGAACATAGTAGTACTAAATTAGATGGTTCATCTTTGCCACCAAGACTATCAGGAATTATATGACATCTTTGAAGGGGTGCTTTATGTCCACATCTCCAGCATCTTTCATGAGCTTCAGCCCAATCAACACTTAATCCACATTCATCTTGAAGTAAAGTCCAATATTTTACTATATCTTTCTCTTTAGTCTTTATAACACTATGATTATTTCGCTTTCTAAGACGCTCTTTTAATTTTTTATTTTGTTCTTCTAACTCTTCTATTCTTTTTAATAATTTTTCTGTCATATACTAACCTCACACCATTTATTTAATTATATTATCCTTAGTCCTTAACCCTCTTGTTAATCTCATACACTCTTCTTCATCCATACCTTGTATTTCATAATAACCATTAGTATTATCTAAACAAAAATATGCATTACTATCAAAAGGCTTAAAGATTTGATGAAAACTGTAGTCTTCTCCTACATAACATGAATTATTCCATTCATAATAATTAATTCCTAACAATAACCACTCTACAAAAAACAAAGCATCTGAAAATTCTTTTTGGCATTTACTATTTTTTAACAATATATTAATACTTTCAAATATAGATTCTTTAGAGCTAATATCTATTTGTGATAAATATTCTTTTTTTAATTTTGGTTTATATCCTAATATAGAATCTGTTTCTGATAAAAATTCTTTGTCATGTGGCTGCGGCCCAGTAAACCCTCTAGTGTCTAATCCCATTTTTACTCGAGCTAAATCACCATAAGTAGCATCTAAAAACCAAATTTGTTCTGAATTTACTTTATATTCGACAAAACTATGTGCTCCTTCAAGAAGTTCTACTTGAGCTGTTGTTAATTCCCTTATTAACCTAATTAATACATCTCTACTAAATGGATGGCATACTACTAAATAATTTTCAACATTGCTTATATTAATTTGCCTATTAATAATTCTCTCGTAAAGACTAGCATCATTAAATAAACTAGTGTAATTATATCTAGCATCAAAAGAAAATAATTGACATGCTCTTAAATATATATAACGTACTTTTTCAAAATCATTTAAGTGCATATTTGAAAGTTCATGATCTAATTGTTTTAATAAATTCATAGTAAAAACCTCAATTTAATGAAATTTATTCTAACATACTATATCTATAAAAACAAATATTCTAAAGTTTTATGGGGTTCATTTTAATTATAACATAAAAAAAATTTTAATTAAATTCTTATATATATAATTATCAAGTGATAAGATTACTATAATGGTGGTGGTTTTATGAAAAGTGGTTTTGATAATAAAAAATATATAAAAATACAAAGTAAAAAAATCAAAGAAAGATTTAAATTATTTGATAAATTGTATTTAGAAATTGGTGGTAAATTATTTGATGATTATCATGCATCAAGAGTATTACCAGGATTTGAACCCGATGCTAAAATCAATATGTTTAAAGAACTTAAAAATGATTTAGAAATTATTTTTTGTATTAATGCAAATGACATTGAAAGAAATAAAACAAGAGCAGAATTTGGTATAACTTATGATGTTGAAGTAATGAGATTAATTGATAATTTAGTTAACTTAGGTTTCTTAATTAATTCAGTTGTTATTACTTTATATAATAATCAAAGAAGTGTTGATAAGTTTATTAACAAACTAAATCGTCATGGTATTAAGACTTATGTTCATACATTTACTAAAGGATATCCTAGTGATGTTGATACAATAGTTAGTGAAGAAGGATATGGAGTTAATGAATATATTGAAACTACAAAAAAATTAGTATTAGTTAATGCTCCAGGACCAGGTTCTGGTAAACTTGCTACTTGTTTATCTCAACTTTATCATGAACATAAAAGAGGCATTAATGCTGGTTATGCTAAATTTGAAACATTTCCAGTTTGGAATCTTCCACTTAAACATCCAGTAAATGTTGCTTATGAAGCTGCAACTGCTGATTTATCAGATGTTAATCAAATAGATTCATTTCATTTATCAGAATATAATATTACTGCAGTTAACTATAATAGAGATTTACAAACATTCCCTATTTTAAAAGCTATATTAAATAGAATTACTAATACAGATATTTATAAATCTCCTACTGATATGGGAGTTAATATGATTAAAGAATGTATTACAGATGATGAAATAGTAAAAGAAGCTGCTAATAAAGAAATAGTAAGAAGATATTATCAAGAAAAAGTTAACTATAAAACTGGTTTAGTAAGTATGGAAGTTCCAGATAGAATTAAAGTACTAATGAATGAACTAAATATTGATGAATCTTTATTAGAAACAGTTGATAAAGCTTTAGAAAAAAGTAAGATTTCTAATAAAAATGTTTTGGCTATTAAACTATCTAAAAGAAAAATTATAACTGGTAAAGAAACAGAATTATTAAGTGCTCCTAGCGCTTTAATAATTAATGCAATTAAAGTATTAAGTAAGATACCTGATAATATTAATTTATTAAGTCCTTCTGTTCTAGAGCCAATATTAAAACAAAGAAAAAGTAAATCACCATTACAACTACCCGAAGTAATGATTGCCTTAAGTGTATGTTCAGTAACTAACCCGGTAGTTGAAAAAGCATTATCTTGTTTAAGTAAATTAAAAAACTTAGAAGCTCATGCTACATACATAGTTACAAATGGTGATAAAAAAGTATTAACAGAACTTGGGATTAGACTTACTTGTGAAGACAAATTTCATTCTGATAATTTATACTATGATTAGAACATTTCATTTTGAAATGTTTTTCTTTATATCACATATTTCTTGTTGCATAGCTCTAACCATTTTCTCAAGCATCTCTACTGTTTCATTACATTCATTTTGATTAAAATTATAATTGTTATTATTGTTATCATTACCAAACGTATAAGAATTATTTCTACCAGTTTCTGTAGATTCTCTAGGTTCTAATCCTCTTTCCTGCATTACTGCACGATAAAATGCATTAGTAGATAAAACTTGTGCTACAAGCATAAGCCAATTTCCTAATGCATTCTGTTCATTTGCAGTCATATCATCTATTAGTATGTAACCAACTACTACTGCACTAAATGAAAATAATTTTGGTGGTACATTTGGTAACATATAATTCCTTCTTTATATAAAATTATATGCTATTTTTAATTAATAAAACTAATACCTTCTATTAAATCTTTATAATAAGAATTATTTAAATATAATTCTTTTTCTATGTATTCTAGTGAATCTAATTTAGCTTGTAAAAGTATTTGATAATCATCTTTTAAACTAGCTATTTTGAATGGAATATCTCCACTTTGTTTAACACCAAATAAATCTCCAGATCCTCTCATTTGAAAATCTTTTTCACTAATATAAAAACCATCATTACTTTCTTCAAGTACTTTTAATCTATCTATTTCTTTATTACTGATTAGATAACAATAACTCTGTAAATCGTTTCTACCAACTCTACCACGAAGCTGATGAAGTGTAGCTAGACCAAATCTCTCGGCATTATAAATAACCATCATTGTTGAATTTGGAACATCTATACCTACTTCAATTACAGTTGTAGAAATAAGTATTTTGATATTACCATTTTTAAAATTTTCCATTATTTCATCTTTTTCATTTTGTTTTAGCTTACCATGAAGTACACCAATAGATACTTTGTTTTGAAAAGCCATATCTAATTTTTCTTTTAAATCAAATACACTTTTTAAATCTAATTCTTCATTATTTTCAATTAATGGTGATACTACATATATTTGATGATTATTTTTTAACTCTTCTAACATTTTATATAAAACATCTTTGATATTACTTTCAGTCTCCACTTTAGTAATTATTTCTTTTCTACCATTTGGTTTTGTTTTAATTATTGATATATCCAAATCACCATAAATAGTTAAAGCATAAGTTCTTGGTATTGGTGTTGCAGATAAATATAGAACATCTGGAGTTATACCTTTATCTCTTAAAGTATTTCTTTGCCCTACACCAAATCTATGTTGTTCATCAGTTACAACTAGCCCTAAATTTTTAAAGTCTACTCCATCACTAATTAAAGCATGGGTACCAATAATTAAATTTATATCTCCATTTTTTAATTCTTCTAATACTTTATCTTTTTCTCTTTTTTTCATTGAACCAGTAAGTAAACCAGTTTTAATATTAAATTTTTCTAAAATTTTACTAATACTTTTATAATGTTGTTCAGCAAGGATTTCAGTAGGAGCCATTAAGGCGCTTTGATAACCACTTAAATAATTTAAATATATTGCATAAGTTGCTACAATAGTTTTACCACTACCAACATCCCCAAGAACTAATCTATTCATTCTGTATCCATCAGTTAAATCTTTATAGATATCATTAACTGCAGTTAATTGATCTTTAGTTAAAGTAAAAGGTAACTCTTTTAAAAATATATCTTTAGATTCTTCACTAACACTTCTTTTAATACCTGCAGCTTTATTATTCATTTTCTTTAAATAATTTATTTTAAACATAAAATTAAATAATTCTTCATATTTAAGTCTAACTATAGCTTTTTTAGCCTCTTCCATAGATTCAGGCTTATGTATATATTTTATAGCATCTTTTTTACTAACAAAATTATATTTACTAGCTAACTCATCAGGTATAATATCATAAGTTAAATCATATTTTAATGCTTCATCCATAAGTTTAATAATTTGATTATTTTTAATACCTTCCACTAAATGATATACAGGTTCAATAGTATTATTTTCTAAATTA
>JAZSOX010000106.1:0-4387 GCA_045537175.1 Bacilli bacterium | reverse complement strand
TATTTATTTAACGCATATTTTACTTATTTAATAATATTTTTACCAGAAATTGCTATATTTAAATTTCGCTTAAAATAATCCCACATATTAGCTTTCTTTACGTTTTCTTTTACTGTTATTCCAACACTTGTTATTATATTTCCTTCGTTATCAATAATTTCTGCTATCCCTACTTTATCTCCTCTTTTTACTGGAGCTTCAATTTTATCTATTTGAACATTAATAGTATAGGTTTTATTTTTATCGTTTATATTTAATAATTCAGTTGCATCATCCATTAATACTATTTTAACACTATCTTTTTTACCTTTTTCTACTCTCACTTCATCTATAACCTTATCTTTTTCATATATAGTTGACAATTTATAAGAATTAAAACCATAGTTTAACATCTTAACCGTATCACTGGTTCTATTGTCTGGCGAGTCTACTCCCATTACTACTCCAACTAAACGCATATTATTTTTTTTAGCTGTTGAGGTTAAACAATATCCGGCACTACTAGTAAACCCTGTTTTTAATCCATCTACATCATCATAAAATCTAACTAATTTATTTGTATTTACGAGCCATGTACTTGAACCATCAGGTCTTTGTAAATAATCTTCATAAATACTAGTATATTCTAAAATTTCAGGATAATTAGAAACTAAATAATTCCCCATTAAAGCCATGTCTCTAGCACTACTGAAATGTCCTTCTGCATCAAGTCCATGTGGATTTACAAAATTAGTATGGGTGCAACCTAATTTTTTACACTTATCATTCATCATTTCAACAAATTTTTCTGTAGTTCCAGCAATTTTTTCACTCATAGCGACTACTGCATCATTTGCTGATGCTATTGCTATTGATTTTAACAACTCTTGAACTTTATAAGTTTCACCCGTATTTAAATATACTTGGCTACCTCCCATGCTTGAAGCATTCTCACTAATAACTACATTATCGTCTATTTTTAGACTACCATTATTAATCGCATCCATTATTAAAATCATACTCATTATTTTTGTCATACTTGCAGGAGCTTTTTCCAAATCAGCATCTTTTTCATACAAAACATTACCAGTAGAACTTTCAACTAAAATTGCGCTTTCGCTATATTCAACTATTTCTTCCCCTTGAACGTTTAAAATAAATAAAAAGAAAAAACTAAATAATATTATTAACTTTTTCATAAACACCTCTAATAATTTTTATGCTATTTTTTTTATAATATTTAGTTTATTTATAAATTTGTTTTAGCAAAAATTTTAATAACATAAAAAAATACAAATATTATTATTTGTATTTATTTTTTATATGGTATTAATTCTTCACCTTTAACTAAATAAGCATTTTTTGCTATTTCAAACATCGGGATATCACTTAAAGAATCTGAATAAGCCTCGTTTACTTTAGGATTTTTAAATATTTTATTAAATCTAACTATTTTTTCTTTTCCTTTATTATTCTTTCCAATAATGCATCCTTTTTTTGTATCATAATCAGTTGCAATTATATGTTTAATTCCTAACTTTTCACAAAATGGTCTTACTATAAAGTCAAACGAAGCTGAAATAATTACATCAGTATCTTTTTTTTGTTCTAAATAAAATTGTTTAATTTTAGTTTGATATTTTAAAACGTAATTATTCATGTATTCATCTAAATTTTTTATGTGTTTAACAAAACTAAATAATTCACTTTTTATTAACCCAACATTACTTTTCTTAAATAAATATTTTATGCATTCTTTTAATCCTTTAAGTCCACACCATAAAACTAGCAATGGATGTTTACAAAATGAATATTTTATAAATTCTACTGAAGAATCTCCAGAAAAAATTGTATCATCAAAATCATATATGTTCATAAATTACTCCTCTAATTGCCAGCATCTTATTTCTTCTAAATCAATTCCCTTATCAACAATATATTCTTTATGTTCTTTTAACTTTTTATTCATTAAATTTCTTGTCATTCTAACTTCTTCAGTTTCTTCAACGTATTTTAAAGCATCTAAAACTAAATTAAATCTATCAATCTTATTTTGAACACGCATATCAAATGGTGTTGTTATTGTACCTTCTTCATTATATCCGTGTACATGCATATTTCTATTTTCTCTATTATAAGTTAATTCATGTATTAAATTTGGATAACCGTGAAAAGCAAATATTATTGGTTTGTCTTTAGTAAAATATTTATCAAATTCCTTATCAGTTAAACCATGTGGATGTTTTTGATTACTTTGTAAACGCATTAAATCAATAACATTTACTACCCTTGTATTTATATTTGGACAATATTCTTTTAATATTTTCGCTGCTGCTACTACTTCAAGTGTTGGGGTATCTCCTGCACAAGCTAAAACAACGTCTGGATTTTTAGGTTTATTTGATGCCCATTCCCAGATACCCAAACCATTTTTACAATGTACTTTCGCTTCATCCATTGTAAGCCATTGAATACTTGGGTGTTTACTCGCTACCAAAACATTTATATAGTTTTTTGTTTGTATAATATGATCAAAACAAGATAGCAATGTATTCGCGTCAACCGGAAAATACATTCTTACAGTATCAGCTTTTTTTGTAGCTAAATGATTTAAGAAACCTGGATCTTGATGTCTATATCCATTATGGTCTTGTTGCCAAATATGACTTGTAAGTACATAATTAAGTGATGATATTGGTGCGCGCCATGGTATTTCTTTAGTAACCTTTAGCCATTTAGCATGTTGACTAGCCATTGAATCTATAATTCTAATAAACGCTTCATAACTATGCATAAACCCATGTCTTCCAGTAAGTAAATAACCTTCAAGCATTCCTTCGCACATATGTTCAGAAAGGTATGAATCAAATATAGCTCCATCACTTGCTAAAAATTCATCATTTGCATAAGTTTCAGCATTCCACTTTCTTTTTGTTGCTTCGAAAACATAATTTAATCTATTTGATAAAGCTTCATCTGGGCCAAATATTTTAAAATTCTTTTTATTTAACTTAACTATGTCTTTTATATAAGAACCTAAGACTCTCATATCTTCGGCTTTAGTAATTCCTCTTACTACATCAATTTTATAGTTTGTAAAATCTGGAACTTTTATATTTTTTAGAAGCATTCCTCCATTAGCATACAAACTTGCACTCATTCTTTTTGTTCCTTTCGGACACAATGCTAATATTTCCTTATTTATACAACCTTTTTCATCAAATAATTCTTCTGGATGATAGCTTTTTAACCATTTTTCTAATATACCCAAATCTTCTTCAACTATTTTAAAATTAATTGGTACTTGATGAGATCTAAAAGTTCCTTCAGTTTCTAAATTATATAAACTTCTTGGACATGTCCATCCTTTCCTTGATATAAATATTATCATCGGATATCTAGGCCTAACAAATTCCTTACTTTTTTTTGCTTCTTCTTTTATTTTCTTTATTTTTTCAACTACTTCATCCATTGCAGAAGCCATATCTTCGTGATAATTTTCATTATCTATAACATTCACTACTATTGGATCCCAACCACAACCTTTAAAAAAGTTTAATCTTTCTTCATCAGTAATTCTTGCAAACACAGTTGGATTAGCTATTTTATATCCATTTAAATGAAGTATAGGAAGAACTATTCCATCTTTTTTAGGATTAATGAATTTATTACCATGCCAACTAGTTGCTAAAGGACCTGTTTCTGCTTCGCCATCTCCAATAACACAAGCAGCAATTAAATCCGGATTATCTAGAACCGCTCCAAAAGCATGTGATAAACTATACCCTAATTCTCCACCTTCATTAATTGAACCAGGCACTTCGGGCGCTACATGACTAGATGTTCCTCCAGGAAATGAGAATTTTTTAAATAATTTTTGCAATCCTTTTTCATCTTTAGTAAATTCAGGATAAACTTCTGTGTAAGTTCCTTCAATATAACTATTAGCAATCATGGCTTGACCACTATGACCGGGGCCAGATATGTAAATCATATCTAAATTATTTTTAGTAATAATTCTGTTTAAATGTGTATAAATGAAATTTTGTCCTGGAGCACTTCCCCAGTGTCCAACTAATTTTGATTTTATATCACTCTCTTTTAGCTCTCTTTTTAAAAGTGGATTATCTTTTAGATAAAGCATTGCAACGGACATATAATTACAAGTTCTAAAATATTTATCTAATATTTCCACTTCGCTTTTTGAAATTACTTTATTCATATTATCACCTATCATATATTATTATAAATTAAATTTAACTTTAGTACAATTATTTAAATAAAAAAGAAATATATTTGACTATATTTCTTTAGTCTTCTTTTATTATTTTAAGATTTCTTGTTGGGATAAAATTATTAACAAATGTATATTTTTCTCTATTTAATATATATAAATATCCGAATATAC
>JAZSOX010000002.1:0-4903 GCA_045537175.1 Bacilli bacterium | reverse complement strand
TATGAATGGTAGAGTAGTATTTGGCACATATTTAGTTATATCAGTATTGTTGTATAGTTTATTTCTAATATTGGATGCGCTTATTATATCTTCATTAGATTTTGTATCTAAATAATCATTTGTTCTTTTTATTGTACTTGGTTTAATATTATATTTATTTAATTTAATACTTTTTAAATATGATATACCAAGTAAATCATTTGAATTAAAAGTAAATTCTATATTTATAGCTTTTGCTAAAGCTGTAGGATAATTTAAACCTTCATCTAAATATTTTTTAACTTTTTCGTTATATTCTATACTATTATCAATAGTATAATCTGTTATTTTATGAAGAACGTCTAAATTGTTACATTCACTTCCAAATACAACGTATTCACATCCTATTTTTTCTAACATTGTAATACTTGCGTTAGCAAATACATCAGCACTTTGGGTACCATATACAAAAGGTAGTTCAATGACAATATCTATTCCTTCTAAAAGAGCAATATTTGTTTTGTTCTTTTTAGATATTATTGAAACTTCACCGCGTTCTAAAAAATAACCATTTAAAATTAAAATGATTAAAGAATTGGGATATAACTCTTTAACTTTTTGTAAGTGATATAAATGTCCATTATGAAATGGATTATATTCACAAATAATACCAATTATATTCATATTAAAATCACAAATAAAATATAACAATTTATATTATTGTTGTCAAATTTTATAATTTTTACTTTTATATAAATTAGTTTTATGTAGCATTGGTATTATAGTAATATTGCTAAATACTTTGTTAGATATTACCTTGTAAGACAAAAAATATTAATATATAATAATCAAAAAGGTGATTTTATGATTATTTGTGTAGTAGGACCTACTGGAGTGGGGAAAACAAAATTAAGTGTTATGCTTGCCAAAAAATATAATGGGATAGTGGTGAACGCTGATGCTTGTCAAATTTATAAGGAATTAAATATTGGAACAGCAAAAATTAAAGAAAAAGAAAAAGATAATGTGAAACATGTATTATTTGATATAAAAAATCCAAGTGAAGATTATAGTGTTTCAGACTATCAAAATGATTTAAGAAAAGTATTAGAAAAATATAAAGATAGAAATATAATATTAGTTGGAGGAACAGGATTATATATTACTGCTGGATTATATGATTATAATTTTAGTAAAATGAACGATAATGATTATAGTGTTTACTCAAATGACGAATTATATAAAATGTGTAAAGAAATTAATAGTGATATAGATATTCATCCAAATAATAGAAGACGTTTGGAGAATTTTTTAAATCGAGAAGATAAATCATTAAAGACTCCTGAATTACTTTATACTGATGTTTACTTTATAGGGCTTACTACTGATAGAAATATATTATACGAAAGAATAAATAATAGAGTAGACGAAATGAT
Organism: Bacilli bacterium; assembly: GCA_045537175.1. Taxonomy (GTDB): domain Bacteria; phylum Bacillota_I; class Bacilli_A; order RF39; family UBA660; genus SIG200. The sequence goes on along the minus strand of JAZSOX010000002.1, from coordinate 3,488 downwards.
TGAAGAAGGGCTAGTTGAAGAAGTTAAAAATTTATTAGATAAATATAGTGATGCAAGAATATTACATAGTGCAATTGGTTATAAAGAAATAATAAATTATTTAAATGATAAATCAACTTTAGAAGAAGCAATTGATGAGATAAAGAAAAATTCTAGGCATTATGCCAAAAGACAATATACATGGTTTAATAATAAAATGGATGTTAATTGGTTTGAAACTGATTTTAATAATTTTAATAATACATATAATAAAGTAGTAGACTATTTAGAAACTTCTAAATAGTCTTTTTAATATGTGCATTAATGCTGTCAAAGGGATATCACTCTGATATTGACTAATTCTTGAAAATAAATTAAAATTTAATTAATGATAGAGAATAGTAAATATTTTTATCATTAGGAAGAAAGAGTGTGATTTATGTATAGGAGAAGAATACCTAAAATAACTATGTTTTTTTGTGCATTTCTACTAGTAATAGTGGAAGTTTTTACATTATTTTTAATGTATAAAAGTAGTAATAATAGTTCAAACTTAGCCACTGTTGATTTAAATAAGAATATTATTAATAGTGATATATTTGCTATAATGTTAGAACAAAGTGATGGGACATATAAAGAAAGTTCAGATAAAGTGTGGCCAACAACTGGATATACTTATAATGAATCAATGTCTGGTTGTATAGATCAAAATGGAAATAAGTTAGATGGAATTTTAAATTATGATGCTACAAATAATATTGCAACAGTAGATACTGTTAGTACAAGTTATTGTTATTTATATTTTGATTTGCCTGCTAATAATTTATATGATTTGTGTAAAAGTTATAATAATTTATCAAGTTGTATGGCTGATAATTATAATACTAATTTAAGTAATGTTACAAATATGACTTCAACCGAATCCGGAGGTTTATATCGTTATCAAGGTGAAGCTAGCAATGTTCAAAATAATTATATTTGTTTCGGTGTTGATACATTAGAAGATTGTTTGGGAAACGATTACAAATCTGGTGTATATGATGAAACAAAATTTTCGAAGTATTTATATAGGATATTAGGTATAAATTCTGACGGGAATTTAAAATTAATAAAAAAAGAAGCGTTAGATACCGCTTATTATTGGGAAGATATTCCAATGATTAATGATGAAGATAATTTTCCTTGGTCAGATTCTGATTTGTTTGTTGGTCTTAATGGCGAATATTTTTTAAACAATACAAATTACGTTCCAACTGGATGGGCTGATAAAATAGCAACTGTTAATTGGAAATATGGGAATATACTTGTGGATACTAGTAATACACCAACATCCGAAAGCGTTTATTTAATAGAAAATGCGTGGACAAATAGTGTAGATGCAAAGATTGGATTAATGTATTTACATGATTATTTTTATTCAAAAGGAAATGATGCTAGTTATTATTATGCCGGATCAACAACTGGATGGATTCATTTGAAAAATAATGATGCAATTACTAATTCATACATCCCGTTTTCACCAACGACTGCTTCACCTACTGAAGATGAATGGACTATTCCTTTTTGGGGTGTGGTTTCAAGATTAGATGGTGGAGCTTGGTTTATTAAGCCAAATGGTGGTGTAGGTTATCAACTTGCTTATATTGAGGCTTCTGTAAGACCGGTATTTTACTTACTTAATACCCTAAAAATTAGTGGAGGAAACGGAACTGCTACAAATCCTTACTTGTTAGGGTAAATGTAATTTAAATTTACATATAAAAAAAGATGTTAGAAATTTCTAATATCTTTTTTATTGTTCATTTTTGTTAGTAATCATAAATTCTTGATATATTGATTTATTAAAGTTATGTTCTTCAACTTTAACACTGCCAGAATCCGCTTTCATCATTTCTTCTGTAGATACTAAGAAGTATTTATGATATAGGTAATCTTTTCCATCGCTGCTTACTGGATCATCCCAAGTAAGATCTAAATGTAACCAATCATTATCAATTTTTACAGCATTCCATATATGTCCGTTAGATTCATAGCTTATTTCTTCTTTAGTAGTAGCAATTTTATAATTTTTATAGTCTAATTTTGATAAGATGATAGCCATTAAATCGGCATAACCATTACATGTAGCATATCCTTCAATTGCTGGTCCATAAGCATGAAATGACTTATAATTGCTTTCTCCTTTGTCATTTCTTTCAATATCGTATTTAGTATTTTTTATTATATAATCATGAATTCGTTTTAAATTTTCAAAATCATCATCAGATTCTTCATAAAAATCTTTAATAACTTTTTCTACATATTTATTAATTTCTCTTATTTCTTTTTCATCATATAAATATACAACATTAATAGTTATTTCTCCGGATTCGGTAATTGATGTTTTTATTGTATTGAAACTATTATATGGATGAACAAAATTATTGATATGAGTTAAACTTAATTCGTCTTTGGAAAGTTTGGTAATATCATTGATACACTCGATGTATTCAGAAGGGCAGTAAAAAGTAAATTCTTTCCAGCCTTGATTGATAACACTATAAAGTATATCTATTAAATCATTGTATGAGTATGGTATATAATCTTTACTATTATTTACATAGAGGAAATCATAGTTTTTGGTATATTCATTTCCTTTACTAATAGTTAATACATGATTACTTGATATAGTTTTTGCTAAAAAATCAGTAATGTCATTTATATTAACTAAAATAAGAATAATTATTAAATAACATATTAAAGGTATTACATACTTTCTCATATTCATCACTTCTATATTTTAGCAAAAAAAAATAAAGTAGTAAACTACTTCATATTTTTGATTTTAGCATTTAATCTTTGTTTTTCGCGATTAACTGTATTTTCTTTAATTAATCCCTTTTGTAAAGCTTTATCGATATTTTTTTGTAATTCCTTAAATTCTTTGTTAGCTTCTTCAACGCTTCCGCTAGCAATAGCTTTTTCACAAGATTTAATTAAATTTTTAACTCTAGCTTTTAGTTCATGATTTTCTTCTGTTTTTTTAGCAATAACTTTAACAGCTTTTTTAGAACTTTTGATATTTGGCATAAAATCCCTCCTTAAAAATTCATATTAATTTTATCAAAAAATATTATAATGTGCAAGTAAATGAATAATTTTTCAAGAAAATAGTGAACTTTACTTTTAATTTAGCAAATCCTTATTATTTAAAATGAGGAAGGCAATGTGTTTTCAATTTCGGTCGGTATTGCTATTTAATTTATTAGAAAGTTTGAATTTCGAAATGGAAAAAAGTATAAAGATAATAATTGTTTATATGTATTTAAATAATTTGTTAAATATACTTCATAATTAGACATATTATTCGTATATATTTTTTTATAATATAATTGGTGAATAATATGGGGAGATTTAAAAGTAAAAAAAAGTTTAATAATTTAATTATTTATATAGGTTTATTTATTGTTAGCATAGGGTTTTCAATTAAATATCTATATCAAGAAAAATTAATAAACAATAATACTTTA
>JAZSOX010000132.1:0-3666 GCA_045537175.1 Bacilli bacterium | reverse complement strand
GGTTATAAAGATTTAAAAATAGTTATTAATAATAAATGTAATACTAGTATAAATATTAAAGATATAATTATTGAGGGATTAAAAGAAGAATATAATAATGTTTCTAAAATATTTTATCAAAACAATATAATTCAAATAGTTATGATTTTCTTAGGAATAGGAATTCTTTTTTTATCTTCATTAATAAAAAAGAATTTAATATGGAAAGAAGTAGTTATTATAATTGGCTGGGTACCAATATGGAAAACAGTTGACTTTGAACTTGGAAAAGACTTTAAAGGAAGAAAAAGAAAAAAAATAATAAAAAAGTTGTTAAAAAGTGAATTTGCTGAAAATTAAAAGTCGTTATAAAATAACGGCTTTTATATTTCAATATCTTTATTTATAAAATCTTTATCCATTAATGTTTCATGGATTTCTTCTTCTGGATTATCTAAATAAATATCTTCAATTCTATCTACACGAGAACTTTCTGCAAGAATAATAGCTTTAACTTTTTCTACAGCTTCATCTAAATCATCATTAACTACTACGTAATTATATTTTTTATATTCATTTAGTTCTTTATAAGCGGTTTTAAACCTTTCCATTACTTTTTCAATAGATTCTGTATTTCGATCAATTAATCTTTGTTTTAATATTTTCATACTAGGCGGCATTATAAATATAAAAATAGCATCTTTAATAATGTCTTTTACTTTAAGTGCTCCTTGAATGTCTATTTCTAAAATAACGCTTGTGCCATTATTTAAATCGTCATCTATTTTAGACTTTGGAGTACCATAATATTGATTATTGTGAACAATTGCATATTCCAAAAATTCATTATTTTTAATACGATTTTCAAATTCTTCTTTGGAAACAAAATAATATTCTACACCGTTTACTTCAGTTCCTCTAGGTTCTCTTGAAGTCATAGAAATAGATAATTTAATATCATTCATTTCATTAATAACTCTTTTACATATTGTTCCTTTACCAGTTCCACTTGGACCAGATACTACAACTAACAAACCTTTACCATTATCTTTTATCATATAATCTCCTTTTTTATATTTTATTTCTATTATATTTCATTGCTTCAGCAGGAAAATCTTCTTTCGAATTTAGTAGTGTGCCATTTAATTTTTGTTTATACATAGCATTTGCAAATGATCTTATAGTATTTACGATTTTGTCGGCATCTTCCCTTGATATTCCATAATTAGCACATTCTTCATCAGTAATATTTACAGCTTTTAAATGAAACTCATAGAATATATCTGCTAAATCATAGCCTTCTTTAATTTTTTCATCTACAAAAGGATGATATCTAAGAGATGGAAGAATATCAGGATTATTCATATCAATATTTTTTTCGCTTTGGTATTTTATAAATGTAGAAGATGAATGAACTTTATCTATCATGTGTACAATTTTTGCTTCTATATCAGTTCTTCTTTCATAATTATTTAATATTGTTTCAAAATCTAAAATATCTCCAAAGTTTTTAATTAAATATTGAATTGCTAAATTAGTAACTCTTTTGATTTCTTCTTCTGATACGCCTTCGAATTTTGTTATATCACCGGTAATTGCTTCCGGTAAATCATGACATATTATATAATCAACAATTCTATTATAATCTAATATTTTGGGAAATTTGTCTTGTAAAAGTCTAAATATTAACAATAAATCTAATATATGATTCTTAACATCCTCAATTCTTTTTCTTTCGATTTGCCAAAGTAATGGCCCCGTTCTTTCTGTATCTCCAAGAATATCAAAAATCATAAATAATTTTACTTGTTTATCAAAAGATTCCATAAATTATCTTCCTTCTTTACGAGAGTTAGTTTGATTCATAATCTCAATAACTTGAGAAAGACCTTCAGGATTATTTTTCAAAAATCTTATTACATCAAATGGAAGATTATCTGTAGATTTTGCTACAGCATCATACATCATTCTTTTGCCATTCTCATCTAAATTATAAAAACTAATTAATGACTCAACTAATTTTTCATTTGGTGTTCTATTACCATTTTCTAAGTCATGTAAATACGGAGAAGATAATCCAATCGCATCTCCTAAAGCTCTAAGTGTTACATTATTATTGGCTCTTAAAGTTTTAAATAAAATTGTAAATTCAGTAGTTTTCAAAAGTATTCCTCCTTTTTAGTAATTATATTTTAACATATTTTAATAAAAATTATTTATCAAACACAAAAGTAATTTCAGAATCATATAATTGTTGATAATTAAGTCGTTTCCATTTTAAATCACTTTTATCAATTGTTTGAAGTTCTACCATTTCCCATATGGCCACCCACCAAACTACACATATAAAGTTAGAGAGGACAGCTCCAATATATTTTTCTGTTAATAAATTAATAATTAATATTATCATTCCTATTAATCCATATATAAAAGATTTCTTATTTATTTTAGATATATCATAATCAGCATCATCTATATCCATTCCGTAATTATTCTTTATAGCTTTAATTATTTTGTTTTTTTCGTCTTCGCTTACTTTGGGTGAGTGTATTTCGATAATTATGTCCATACTCATTGGAATCATATATGCGATTTCTTCAATGTATTTGCACACATCATCTGATAACTCAAACTTTTTGTAATCGTGTTTCATAAATAAATCATCGATATTTTCAAGTTCAACAGGAATTACTGCTTTTCCATTTACTACATAATTTTTATTAATATAATTTTCTTCATTATATTTAATTTTTCTATTTTTTCTTTTGATTTTTTTCATAATAGCTCCTTTAATTATTATAACACATAAAAAAAGTGATTTTTTCTACTTTTGTGGTAGAATATTTGGAAGGAGTGGTTTAATGTGTTGCCATCAGAAAAACTTAGATTATTAATTTCAAAATTATATGGCATTGATTTAGAAAAATATGCTTGGCCAGAAGAATTAAGGAATGTAATATTTTCTATAGAATTAGATAAAACTTTAGAATCTCATGCAACCTACTTAGGTGAAATTTATCAATATGGTTTTAATATTGGTCATTGTGGATTAACATCTAGATATTTAGTCAGAGATATAAAAGGCGCTAAACTCCATTATGGTTTTGCTGAAATTTTAAAAGGCACAAAAGCATCTTTGGATGGCAATCATGCATGGACAATTATTAACAATGTTTTAGTAGATACAACTTTAATGATTTGCATACCTGTTGATAAGATGGCTGATTTAGGTTATGTAACAGAGCGAATTATATCTGATAATAGTGCTAAAATGTTATCAGAGTATGACCTATATGATAACGATTTTAAAGAGGCGGAAATTAATCAAAATTTTCAAGAAGAGTTATTAGAAATAAAAAGGTAAAAATAAAAACGATTTATTCTATTTAGAATAAACCGTAAAATTTTCTGGCAGGGGATGAGAGAATCTTTTGATTTCAGAATCAAATCCAATAATATCATCTCTTTTATTTTTTATTGGATTTTCCAATAAAACTTTATAATTGTCTCTTTTTAATTTTTTAATGTTTTTTCTCATACAAATCCCCATGTAAATTGTATAGTAATGTGAAAAGATTGTGGAGATCCTCGGTAAGGTGCTCGCGGGCAGCAAGCCTGTCTTCGGTCTCGGTATGGGTTATCATCTCATCGCCAAGGCTGCCGGATGCGAACTTGAAAGACTTGCCC
>JAZSOX010000061.1:0-9262 GCA_045537175.1 Bacilli bacterium | reverse complement strand
TATATATTATTTAAATAATTAACTGCGTAATCGTAACTATTATTTTTAATTAAAAGTTCTCTAATTTTATTTAACTTCTTTTCATTAATATTATTTTTTCCATATATTTTTAAGAATTCTTTTTTATAATCTGTATTCATTATATGAGAATATAAAATAGTTTGTTTAAATTCTTCTATATCTGATACATTAGATTTACCTATTACTTTAGAATCAGCAAAAATTCCCAAAATATCATCTTTTAATTGGAATGCTAACCCAATTTTATTAAGAACATCTTCAAGTTCAGTGTATGTATCTTTTCCACCTAAAATATATCCTAAAATAAATGGGCCAATTATTGTATACCAACTTGTTTTTAAATGATATATATCAAGAACATCTTGTTCCTTAGGATTAATTAAATTATATTTACCATAAAAAGGAAGTGCTACATCAATTATCTCGCCTTTTATTGTTTTTATTATTATATCATTATATGTATCCATTAATTTAGCAAAATTTTTATTTTTACCATAGCTACTAATTAATAATTTATTAGCTTCATAGAAGCCAAAATCACCAGCACATATACCAATTGAATTAGCAAGTTTTAATACGTCATTTTGATATTTATTATTTTGTCCTTTATAAAATAATTTTTGACATATTCTTCTAGGTATTGTTTCTTTACCTCTTCTAATTTTTGCATTATCAATAATATCATCATGAATTAAAACAGACGTTTGGAACATTTCATAAGCATATGCTAAATTTAAGTAATTCGTATTTTTACTATTTGAAAGATACTCTCCTAAAGCAATTAATGTTCCTCTAATATATTTTCCATCACTATTTAAATCTATAAAATCGTTTACTACTTCTTTAACTATTTCATTATCATCTTCTTTAAATAAATCGTTGTTAATTTTCTGTTGGTTTTTCTTTAGTTCTTTTAATTTTTCTTTATAAAATAGAATAAATGATAATAAATATTTATAATTGTTAATTTCACTTACCGGGGTTGAAGCTCCACCTGTTATTCCAATATTTTCATAAGAATTAACATCTTCAGTTAAAATAAATTTATAAAAATTATTTATACTAGAAAATTTATAAGATTTAGTTGTAGCACTAACACATTTATATAATTCTTCTGTATTGCTACTATTTTCTCCGCCAATAACAAACATTAAGTCACATTTCTGAGAAACATCTAAGCTACTTTTACAAATTTGTTTTACTGCACTACAAATAGAATTATCAATTTCAATTGTGCAACCTTCAAAAATTTCTTCAATCTTGGAAGCTAAATCATTAAAATGTTCTTTATTAAATGTAGTTTGACAAGTTATAAATTTTTTATTATTCTTGCTAATCTTATAAAAATCTTCTTCGTCATTTATAATGATAGCTTCATTATTGCTCCATCCATTAGTACCAATAACTTCCGGATGAGTAGATTTACCAATAATAATTATTTCATAACCATCTTTATATTTCTTTTCTACTTTACTATGAATTTTTGCAACATTTGGACATGTAGCATCATAATACTCTATATTATGTTCTTCTAAATAATTATAAGTTTCTTTTCCTTCACCATGAGCTCTTATTATAACTATATCTTGTTCTGTTAAACCATCTAATGAATCAATTGTTTCAATTCCTAATTTTTTAAACTCTTCAATTACATTTGAATTATGTAAAATTTCTTTATATATATATATTTTCTTGGGATTTTCTTTCTTAGATTCTTTTTCATAGACTTCATATACTGTTTTTAATGCTTTTGATGAACCTTTACAAGTTCCACATATTTTAGGAATATAAATCATTTGTACCCTCCACTTTCAAAAAAAGAAATAGTTTAATCTATTTCTTAAAATGAATCAATATTAATTTTTACTTTTGGCATATTATTAACTGCTGCAAAAGCTTGAATTAATGTTCTAATTGATGTAGACATTTTTCCATTTTTCCCAATTACTCTACCCATGTCTGATTCAGGTACAAGGATTTCTAAAATTTTAATGTCATCATCAGCTTGAAATTCAGAAACTTTTACAAGTTCTTTTTCTTTAACAATACTTTTTACTAAATATTCTGCAAATTCTACTACATTCATAAAATCCTACCTATTTAGTTTTCTTTTTTGAATCAGCATATTTTGCCATAACACCAGCATGAGATAAAATATTTTTAACTGTGTCAGTTGGTTGTGCACCATTTCTTAACCAAGTTAATGCTTTTTCTTCATCAACAGTTATTTTATCTGCACCTTTAATTGGATCATAAGTTCCAACTACTTCGATAAAACGACCATCTCTTGGACTACGAGAATCTGCTGCAACTATTCTATAAAATGGTTTTTGTTTAGAACCCATTCTTTTTAATCTTAATTTAACTGCCATAACATTGCCTCCTTTTTTACTACAAATAGTATAACAAATCGTATTACAATCGTCAACACTTTTTCGTTGACAACATTAAATTTCTTCAGTATCTAAATATTCTTCATTTATTTCTTCAATTGCATTATCAAGTTCTTCATCAATTAATTCTTCATAATCATCATCTACATCTTCAACAGAAATTTTCACTTTAGTATTACCAACTATTTCTACTCCTAATTCTTTTTCAATTGTAAGTTCTACTAGACCATTGTTTATATCAACATTAGTTACTGTTGGTTGTTTTAAACTTCTTACAATTATTTCTGAATTATTATCTAATACAGTGTCATTTTTAAGGGGAACATTCATTCTATCAGTGTATGTAAATCTTTGAGTTGATACTGCAGTCTTTGTATCATTATCATATGAATACCAAACATTTACATCAAATGCTCCATTAATAAGTACACTACCTCTATTATTTGTACCATTAAAAGTATTATTAATTACCCAACACCCTAAAACCGTATCAGGTCTTTCTTCTGTTTGAACATTAAATTTATTTCCACTAGTTTTTTTAGCTTTTCCTATAACAGCTTTAGTTACAATTTCTCTATAATTAGACAAATTTATCACTCCCTAATTTAATTTATGCAATAACTAGGGAAAAAGAACACACTTTTATATTAAATATATTTATCTAAAGCTTTTTCGATTTTTTGTAAGTTCTTGAAATTCTATTACAATCATATCTGAATTCAAATATTCAGCTGATATTATATTGCATCCTTGCTCAACTAATTCTTGTAATTTAGAAAAAGATACAACCATCATGCCGCCACCTAAAGAACCCTCTATTTTTTCACCACTTACAATTGTTTCTAAATATTGTTTTATATCTTCATCACTTATTTTTGCTTCATAAGGAAGATCTCCAGCAGGTTTAAAATAACTAGAACTTGTTCTATTATCCTCATTATCTAAATCTCCTGCTGGTTTAAAAAAGTTTTTCATAACAAAATCCTTCTTTCTACTCTAATTGAAGTATAAAACTAAATAACAAACATAGTCAACATTCAATTATTAACTAATATGCTTTATAATATTTTTAGGTGATTTTATGAATATTTCTGATTATTTAAATCCATATATAGATAAAAATTATAAACTATTTCATGAAAGAATTTGTCAAACTAAATATGAAATCATAGGTATTAAAATTCCAATTTTAAGAAAGATTAGCAAATTATTATTAAAAGATTATAATACCTATGAAATATTAAATTCTTTAAATGAAAATTATTATGAATATGTTATGTTACAAGGATTAATAATTGCTAATGCTAAAGTTAGCTTTGAAGAAAAATTAGATTTAATAAATAAATTTATTCCTAAAATAGATAATTGGGCAATCTGTGATATATTTTGTGGAGAATTAAAATTTATAAAAAATAATAAAGAAAAATTTCTTAAATATATATTGTCATATTTGGAAAGTTATAAAGAATATTATAAAAGATTTTCAGTTGTTATTTTACTTAATTATTATATTAATGATGAATACATAGATTTCATTTTAAATAAAATGTTAGAAATTAAAAGTGATTATTACTATGTGAAAATGGCTATTTCATGGTGTTTATCAATTTGTTTAATTAGGTATTTTGATAAAACTATTGAATTTATGAATACAAATAAAAATAATTTTGATAAATGGACTTATAATAAAGCGCTACAAAAAGGAATTGAATCTTTTAGAATTAGTAAAGAAAACAAAAAAACTTTACAAAATATGAAAATAAAATAGTTAACCAAAAATACTATTATGTTATAATATAAATGGTGGTAAAAATGGAATGCTTATTTTGTAAAATTATTAAAGGCGAAGTGCCTAGTTATAAGTTATATGAAGACGACTTAGTAATGGTAATTATGGATGCATATCCTAATGTTGATGGACATACGCTGATTATCCCTAAAAAACATTATGATACGTTAATGGATTTACCTAATGAACTTGTTATTCATATAAATGATATAGCAAAAAAATATACTAATCATATTATGGAAAGACTTAATGCTAAAGAATTGAGTGTACACATCAATTATGGCAATTCTCAAAAGATAAAACATTGTCATATGCATTTACTTCCTAATTTTGGATTAAGAAGTGAAAAAGATGTTAAAGAGATTTATGAGGTTTTAAAATAATGGCGAAATTAAGAAAAAAAGCTAAAAGAAGAATCCTTTTAGTTTTTGCTTTAGTTTTTCTTTTACTAGGATTCTTTGGAATAAAATATTTAATAAATGATAACCCAGAAACTCCAAATAATAATATCTTAAATCCTAGTGAGCCCGAAGATCCAATTAAAACATATAGTGCAAAATTAATAGCTACAGGAGATGGTTTAGTCCACTCTACTGTTTATAATGCGGCTTATCAAAGTTCTACATCAACATATGATTTTAGTGATATGCTTACTTATACAAAAGAGAAATTGAAAGAATATGATATAAAATATTATAATCAAGAAACTATATTTGACGATACTGAATCTTATGGAGGATATCCAAGATTTAATACTCCTAGTGACTTTGGTAAAAGTATGATTGAAGCTGGATTTAATGTTGTAAGTCTTGCTACAAATCATTCAATGGATAGAGGTGCTGATAGTGCTAAAAGAAGTACTACTTGGTGGAAAAAACAAAAAAATGTTTTAACACATGGAATGGCTACTACTGAGGAAGAAAGAAATAATTATCAAATAATGGAAGCTAATGGTATTACCTATACAATGCTTTCATATACTTATGGAACTAATGGTTTAGGAAAAAGTGAAATAGCTAAAGAACCTTATTTAGTAAATTTATATGACGAAGAAGTTATAAAAAAGGATATAGCAGCTGTTAGAGATAAAGTTGATGTATTAATTGTAGCAATGCACTGGGGAAATGAATACCAACAAAATGCATCTGATACCCAAAGAAATCAAGCTAAATTTTTAGCAGAAAATGGCGTTGATATCATTTTAGGTACACATTCTCATTGTATACAACCATGGGAAATGATTAATGATACTGTTGTATTTTATTCATTTGGTAATTTTATTTCTAATCAAATGGGAGCTGAACAAGCTTTAGTAAGAAAAGTTGGTGTCGTTGGTATGTTTGCAACACTTGATATAACAAAAGTTGTTGATACAGAAAAAGATACTACTACTATTACTATTGATAATATTGGTGCAGATTTAAATTATAGTTATAGATTTTATAATAAAGAAAAAGGAAAAAATGATTATTTAGTTATTCCTTTTAGTAAAATGGAATCAAAATATTTAAATAATTATGAAAGCGTTTATAATGAATTTAGCGCGGTATTAAAAAAATATGATGATACAATAAAAATTGAACCATTACCAGAAGTTATGGCAAATTAAAAGAGTTATATTAGTAACTCTTTTTTTATAATTTAAAACTTACAATTCTAGGTAATGTTTTATCTATATATACATTATTAACTGCTCTATTTATTACCATTTCAATTATTTTATTATCTTCTTCCGAATCTTTTAATTCACAAAGAATAAAATTTCTAAAATTTTTAATTGTTTCATCATTTGAAAATAATAAACTAGCTCTTATAATTATTTCAGATATTACTGCACTTCCAAAATTATCTATTCTAGTTAAATCTTCAAATATTAGTCTTGTTAAATTATCACTTTGTTCATAAATAATATCTTCAGAAAAGCCTTCGTTACTCTTCTTCAAATCATTAATATCGCCATTATGAATATCAACAACAAGCTTAGCACCCCAATATAAATCTGAATTAATTTCAAAATTATTTTCTAACAAATCTTGTTCAATTTTTTGAAATGCAAATGATAACATATATTTAAATCTTATTAAAAACAATCTAATAGTTTGATAGTTAGAATCATTTATATATTTATTTAGTATTGCTAATATTGTATTTAAAACATCAATTTCAGCTGAGTCTTCTAATGAAGACATATATTTAAATTGTTTTTCAACATCTTCCATATCCATTATTGAACTTATTCCAGCTTCATCACTTGATAATGCTTCTGCTGCATCATAATCAAGACAAGCTATTTCTTCATCAATTTCTTCATCTTCACTAAAATCCGCATCAGTTAAAGTTTTTTCTAATCTTGCTCCAATTCTTGCTTTAATTAATTCTTTAAGGTTATTATCTCTAGCATGATTAAAAGTATCTACTGCATTTGGTTGATCACAATCAAATAATTTAAATAATAATTCACTTAATTTAACGGGATTATCTCCAATTCTAATATATATTTCGTTTTCTTTTTTTAATATTATTTTTAATTCATCAATTAATTTAGTATATTCATCAGTATATTTTTTTAAAGAACTTTCTAACAAACTTAATTTATCATAAATGAATTTTATTCTTTGCGAAATTATTAATAGTTCTTCTATATCTTGTAAATCTTGAGGTGTTAATTCATATTTTTTCATCTTATCTATTTACTCCAAACGTAACTATTTTTGGTAAACTTCTATCACTAGAATGTAAGTTTATTGCTTCCATTACTAATTTTTCAGCAGAATTATCACCATTCATCATTTGATTAATTCCCATAAATTGTTGAAATTTTTTTGCTAATTCATTAACTACTTCTTCACCACTAAATAGTAATCCTGCTCTTATTAAAATTTGAGATATAATTGCATTAGCATAATCATCTTTATTTCTTAATGAATATCGATCATGATTTAACGCATCATGTAAAACTCTTTCTAATAATTCACTTGCATAACTTTTTCTATATGCTTCAACTGCTTGAATCGGTGTTCTTTTTATATTAGCCATAAAGTTTGCCACCCAGTAAAGTTCTGGATTGATAGCAAAGTTATTAGCTAAAAAGTCTTCTTCAACAAATTGATATAAAAAAGCAAAATTATATTTCATATTTTCTAAATTACCATTAATAGTTTGAAACTTAAAATCTTGTAAATACAAATTTAAAATGCACAATATAGAATTAATAATATCTTTCTTAACAGTCAAACTTATTTCCATTGCATTATTAAAAATTTGACCATCTAAAGAAGGAATCTTTCTTTTGATACAACACATTTTATCTATCAATCGTAAAATGATTCTTCTTTTCACTAATTCTTCTTTATTATTTGAGTTAACAATTTGTAAGTCTTTGTTAATATCCCAAGCCTTATCGGGAGTTACAAATTCATTTAATATTGCCTGTAGTTTTAAGGGATGATTGCCAAATCTATTATAAAAAGATTCTTCTAATGATAATGTTGATTTTAAACATTCAATAATACTTTTATACTCATCACTACCATAGCCACCATTTATTTCTAAATCTCTTAATTTTATAAAATTATCTAATAATGAATATGAAATATTCATTAAACCTGTTATATCTTCATGATCACTTTTTGTTAAATTAAAATTTTCCATAACATCCCTCAAATATGTAAGTTATATCCTATAAAAATTTAAAATAAAAGTCAATATAAAAAGAAGCTTTTAGCTTCCTTTAATAAAATAAGCTTCCGCCTATTATTATAGCGAGTAATATATATAATATTAGAACTATAAATACATAGTTGGAATTATTATTTCCATGACATTTATTGTCTTTTTCACAATTTTTTGAACAAGCCATAATTATTATACCTCCTTAAAATAAAATTTAAATATATGCTCCTACAATTATAATAAGTAAGATAAATAATACTAAAATAATAGCAGCGCCTATTCCGTTATTTCCACAGTTCATAATTCACTCCTCCTTTATATCTATTCATTTATAATTTATGGTTAATCTTTTTAAGTGTGAGTGCTTAATTTATTTGTATTTACGTATTCTCTTTGTTATAATAATATTATTGGGAGGAATGTATGAAAAAAGGAATATTATTAAGTTTAATATGTCTTCTTACATTATGTGGATGTGGTAAGATTCCTACTCTACAAAATGGTGAAGAAGCAGTTATAACATTTGCTAAAGATGATAAGGAACATAAAATTAGTGCTGAAGATCTATACGAGGAATTAAAATCTAACTTTGGTTTAGAAGCAACTTTAAAATTAATTGATACGTATATATTAGAAAATGAATTTGAAGATTATAAAGAAGAAGCTACTAATAATGCTGAAAATTATATTGATGCTATGATTGAATCATATGGTGATGAATCTACATTACTTGAAGCTATTCAATATAATACAAATTATACTACTATAGATGCTTATCAAGATTATTTATATACAAGCTTTATGCAATCACATGCTTTAGAAGAATATGCTAAAGATCAAGTTACAGATAAGGAAATTGAAGCATACTACAAAGATGAAGCTAAAGAAGACGTTGAAGTTTATCATATTTTAATTACACCAGATGTTACTGATGATATGAAATCTGATGAAAAAACAAAAGCTGAAGATGAAGCTATGCAAAAAGCTAAAGATATAATAAAAAAATTAGATAAAGCTGAAGATAAATTAAAAGAATTCAAAAAATTAGTTAAAGAATTTTCTGAAGATGAAACTACTAATAAAAAAGATGGTAATTTAGGTTATATTAATTATGGTGATTTAGATGAAACTTATAATGAATTACTAGATGCTGTTTATAAATTAAAAGATGGTAATTATAGTAAATCTGTAGTTACTACTGAGCTTGGTTATCATGTGATTTATAGAAATGCATCTAAAGAAAAAGCTTCATTAAAAGATTTAAAAGAAGAAATTATTAAAACTTTAGCAAATAGAAAAATGGAAGAAGATAGTGAAATATCATTAAATTCTATGAAATACTACCGTGAATTATATAATATGAAAATTATAGATTCTACTTTGGATA
>JAZSOX010000131.1:0-3738 GCA_045537175.1 Bacilli bacterium | reverse complement strand
TTGATTTAAAAAATAAAAAAATAGGATATTTTAGTGCATTAGATAGTAGCATAAATAGTGCTTTAGAAAAAATTGATAATGAAGTTAATTTGTATCATGAAGAAATTGATGGATTTAGTTCAATTTTAGATAAATTATATAATGATGAAATAGACAGTATTTTAATTGTTGAGAGTTATTATGATTTAATGGTTGAAGGAGATGAAACCATTAAGGATAATACCAAAGTAATATATGAGTTTTCGATTAAAGAAAAAGTAAATTCAATAACTAAAGATAGCGATGTATTAAATGATACTTTCTTTGTTTATGTTTCTGGTATAGATACTTTTGGAAGCGTTACAGAAAAAACTAGAAGTGATGTTAATATTGTAATGGGAATTAATCCTAAAACATATCAAATCATGATGATTAATATTCCAAGAGATTATTATGTTAATTTATCTGGGGTTAATCAAAAAGATAAGTTAACTCATGCCGGTATTTATGGTGTTGAAATGAGTACTAAAACAATAGAAGACTTACTTGATATTGAAATAAATTATTATGTAAAGCTTAACTTTAATGCAGTAATAAAAACAGTAGATGCTCTAGGCGGCGTAGATGTTTATTCGAATCATGATTTCTATAGTACAGAATATAGTCACCATTTTAAAAAAGGTTATAATACAGTAGATGGAGAATTGGCGCTTGATTTTGTAAGAACGAGAAAAGCATTTTTAGATGGTGATCGTGTTAGAGGCGAAAATCAAGAAGCAATGATTCAAGCTATAATAGATAAAGCTTGTTCACCTGCAATTCTAACAAAATATGACGATATATTAAATTCATTAGAAGATTGTTTTACAACTAACATTTCATCAGAAAAGATTATGGAACTTGTTAAAATGCAACTTGATAAAATGCCAAATTGGAATATCACATCAATTGGGCTTAATGGTAGTGATAGTTATAATTATACTTATACATATCCAGGCCAAGAATTATATGTTATGATTCCTAATGAAAAAACTATTGAAATAGCGGGTGGAGCTTTTGATGATTTAAAAGATGGAAAAATATTAGATGAAAGTTATAAACAAATGATGAATGAAGCACTTAATCCTTTGAACGTGAATAATTCAGAAACAAACTAGTATAACAGTAAATTTTATTTACTGTTTTTTGTTGTAAAAAGGGCTATTTTGTAGATATGAAATAGATATTATGTTATAATTTTAGAAGAAATAAGTTAGGAGTTACATATGAAAAAAATATTATTTACAGCAAACCTAGAATCTTTTTTTACAAAATTTTTAATACCTCAATTAGAATATTTTAAAAATAATGGATATGAAGTTCATATAGCTGCAAAATCTGAAAATAAAGATATACCTTTTTGTGACAAAAAATTTGATGTTGATTTTGCAAGAAGTTTTAATTTAAAACAAAATATAAATTCATATAAACAAATGAAAGCAATTTTAAAAAGTGAACATTATGATATTATAAGTTGTCATACTCCATTTGGAGGAGCAATTACTAGACTTGCTGCTAAGTCAGTAAAGTTAAAAAACACAAAAATGGTTTATATGGCTCATGGATTCCATTTTTATAAAGGGCAATCAAAATTAAAATATATGTTATTTTATACAGCCGAAAAATATTTAGCAAAATATACTGATGAACTGATTACAATTAATTTAGATGATTATGAAATAGCAAAAGAAAAATTTAAAACAAAAGTAGTTTATGTTCCTGGTGTGGGATTAGATGAAAATAAATTTAATTTTAAAATGACAAAAAAGGAAAAGAGGGAGTTAAGAGAAAGTTTTGGAATAAAAGAAAAAGATTTTGTTATGATATATCCGGCTGAAATTACAAATAGAAAAAGACAAGCCTGGTTAATAGAAACTCTAAAAGATATGTTAAGTGAAAATATTAATTTCCATTTGTTATTACCAGGAAAAGATTCGCTTGATGGTTACTGTCAAGAACTAGTAAAAAAATATAATTTAGAAAATCAAATTCATTTCTTAGGATTTAGGAATGATATTCCTAAGTTAATTAACATATCTGATTTAGCGGTAACATCTTCAATACAAGAAGGTTTACCTGTAAATGTTATGGAAGCTATATATGTTGGAAAACCGGTTGTGGCAACTGCTTGTCGTGGTAATAGGGATTTAATTCAAAATAATAAAAATGGTTATATTATTGATATAGAAAATAAATCCGCATTCTGTGAAAAAGTTTTAAAAGTTTATAATTTTACTAAAGAAGAAAAAGAAAAAATTAAAGAAAAAGATAAAAAAATCATTGAAAGATATTTGTTAAAAAATGTTTTAGATAAAATAATTAAAGTATATATAAGAAAGTAGGAAATTATGAAAAAAAATAAAGTAGAAGTTTCAATAATTATGTCAGAATATAATACTCCAGTGGAATTATTAAAAGAATCTATTCAAAGTCTATTAAATCAAACATTTAAAAATTTTGAGCTTATTATAGTAGATGATTGTGGAAAAAATAATTTAACAAAAATATTAAAAGAATTTAATGATGATAGAATAATAGTTTTAAAAAACAAAAAAAATATGGGATTAGTTACATCTTTAAATAAAGCAATAAAAGCATCTAATTCAGATTATTTGGTTAGAATGGATACTGATGATTATTCTTATCCAAACAGAATAGAATTAGAATATAATTTTATAAAAAAACATCCAGAATATGCTGTTGTTGGGATGCAATGTGAATTTTATGATGGAAAAGAAATTTATGGTAGATCACTTAAAAGTGGAGAATTAACAAGACAAGATTTAATAAATCAAATATTATTTATTCATCCTTCTGTTATTATGAAAAAAGATGTTATTGAAAAAATTGGAATGTATCCAGATTATCAAAGATGTGAAGATTTTGCTTTATGGATTAATTTGATATGCGAAGGATACAAGGGATATGTGATGAATGAAGTAGGCATTAGATATACAATAAGAGAAGAAGATTATATAAAAAGAACCTTAAAAACAAGAAAGGGACTATTCAAACTTTTAAATGAAAATTATCAAAAATTAAATCCCACAAAAAAAGAAACAATGAAATTAAAAGTAAAGAATTTTATAGCTGGAATCGCTCCAGGAAAAATAATGTATAAATATCATAAAAAAAGGTGCCAAAATGAAAAATGATAAAGTTTCAATTATAATCCCTGTATATAATTGTGCAAAATTTATAAAAAAATTAATTATTTCACTAAAAAATCAAACATATAAAAATTTTGAGGTTATTTTTGTAAATGATGGCTCTAAGGATAATTCGTTAAATCTTTTAAAAGAAAATGTTGATGAAAGATTTATAATTATTAATCAAAAAAATCAGGGAGTTGCAGTGGCTAGAAACACTGGTTTAAAAAAAGCAAAAGGAAAATATATAACATTTGTAGATAGCGATGATTATATTGATTCAAAATATTTAGAATATTTAGTAACGAATATGGAAAAATATTCTGCAGATTTATGCATAATGGGATTTCAAAAATTTACTGATAATAATAAAGTATATGAATCTTATAATTTAGAATTAAAAGAATATATATTAGAAAATAGTAGTGATTATTTGAAATTTTTAAATAATCTTAATGGCTCTGCGATTTGTGGTAAATTATATAAAAGGGATAAAATTAAAGATAAAAAATTTTTAAAATTATCCATAGGTGAAGATGCTTTATTTAACCTAAATTATATAAAAGAAAAT
>JAZSOX010000133.1:0-2916 GCA_045537175.1 Bacilli bacterium | reverse complement strand
TATTAGTGATAAAATATTTAGTCACGAAATTTATGGAGAAAGTTTTTATTTATTCAATCTTGAGGTGCCACGTTTAAGTGGAAATGCAGATATTATTCCTATAACTATATCAGAAAGATTAATTGCAAATTTTGATTTAAGAATAGGAAGAAAAGTTGTTGTAGAAGGACAATTTAGATCTTATAATAGTTATGAAAATGAAAGAAACAGATTAGTTCTTACAGTATTTGCAAAAGAAATAATGGAATATAACGAAGAACAAGAAGAAGAGCAAAAAGAAAAAGTATCTAATGAAGTTGTTTTGAAAGGGTATATATGTAAAAAACCAATATACAGACAAACTCCATTTGGAAGAGAAATTGCAGATATTTTGCTTGCTGTAAACAGAGCATATAATAAATCAGACTATATACCATGTATTGCATGGGGAAGAAATGCTAGATTTTGTGAAAATATGGAAGTTGGAACAGAAGTTAAGATAGTAGGAAGAGTTCAAAGTAGAATTTACGAGAAAAAATTTGAAGATGGAACAGTTGAACAAAGAGTTGCTTATGAAGTATCTATAGGTAGTTTAGAAGTGATAAAAAAAGAAGAACAAGAACAAAGTAATGAAGCAGAAGCAATTTAAAATTATAATAAAGAGAAACAACAAAATGTTGTTTCTCTTATGTTTTTATTGTAAATATTGTAGGGGCGGAACTCCGTGTCCGCCCGAAAAATAAATTTAATATAAACTCGTGGGCAGACAGAGTCGTCTGCCCCTACATATAAATTAAATTCTAAATTCTGCATAAATAGGATAGTGATCAGATACATTAGTTTCAATAACTTTATACTTAATTAATTGTAAATGTTTCGAATAAAAGAATGAATCAATGCATCCATTTCCTTCAGGAGAAAACCAAGTGTTTTCAGTATTGTTTATAGAATTAAGCTTACTTTTTAATATTTCATATTCTTTATATTTTTCTTTTGGTTCGTGTAGATATTTATGATTTCCGATTTTTTTAACACCTACATTAAAGTCTCCACCAATAATAATAGATTCATTTTTATTTATTTTTGATATGATACGAAGAAGTTCTTTAGAAGTAAGTATTCTTTCATCTTCAAATGTTGACATATGAAGAGAAAAAACATTAATTTTTGTATTACCGAATTGAATTTTATTGCATAAAATTCCTCTTTGCTCATGAGAAGAATTGGTTAGAGGTGATAAATAGTTTGCAGAATATTCAATTGGAAATTTAGAAATAATTCCATCACCATAAAATCCGTTTTTATATTTAATATTTGTTCCCATAGCTCTATAATTAAGACCTGTATATTTACTAAGAGTATATAATTGATTTTTATTGTAAGCTCTTTTTGTATACATATCGATTTCTTGCAAAAATACAATATCTGGATTATATTTCTTTAAAAGCATAGCTTGTCTTCTTACATCAATTTTTCCATCTAAACCTTCACCATGGCACATATTAAAAGTAATACATTTTAATATCATAAAATTCATCAACTCAACTTTCCAAAACAATTATATCAAAAAACAATAATAAATAAAATGGTTGTAAGAAAAAAATTTATATGATAAGATATTAAAAAGTAATTGAAGTGGGAAGTGGGAAGTGCGAAGTGGGAAATTAGGTAAAATTATTAGAGTATATCCTAAAATCACACCTCACACTTCACACATCTCACCTCAAAAAATGTGAGGTAAAAAACATGAAAAGAGAGAAAAAAGAAAGAGAGATTAACAAAAACGATATAAGATTTAATATATTAGCTATTATATTAATAGCAATATTCTGTTTTTCAATATCACCAAAAACACTTCAAAATGATACGTTTTATACTATAAAAATCGGTGAACATATTTTAGAAAATGGAATAGATATGAAAGACCCATTTTCATTTCATGATTTAAAATATACATATCCTCATTGGTTATATGATGTAGGGATTTATATGATTTACAATATTGGGGGACATCCGGGTATTTATATATCTACAGTGATTTTATGTATGACTTTAGGAATACTAATGTATTTTACAAATTTTAAATTAACCAAAAACAAACTTACATCATTTGTAATAACAATAGGAGCGATGTATTTATTAAGAAATTATATTGCTGCAAGGGCACAACTTGTTACATTTATTTTATTTGTACTTACAATTTATTTTATAGAGCGATTTTTGGAAACAAAGAAAAAAAGATATGCAATAGGACTTGTAATAATACCAATACTTATTGCTAATTTACATTTAGCAGTATTTCCATTCTATTTTATATTATATCTTCCATATATAGCTGAATACATGATTTATATATTATCAAATGGTGGTATCATACTTACTACAAGTAAAATAAATAGTATGCACAAAAAACTAAAAACAATAGAAGATAAAGAAAAAATAGAAGAAATTAAAAACAAAATATTAGAACTAGAAGCAAAACAGGATAAATTACAAAAAAGATATGAAAAGGTAAATGCAAATCCATATAAAATTAAAATAAGAGGAAATGATACAGTAAGATTATTAATAATAGTAATGATAATTTGTGTATTTACAGGTCTTTTAACACCACTTGGAGATACGCCATACACATATTTAGTAAAAACAATGCAAGGAAATACTACAAAAAACATAAGTGAGCATTTGCCACTTACACTTGTGCAAAACTTAGATTTTACATGTGTGCTTATGGTATTCTTTGCAATACTTATATTTACAGATACAAAAATTAAATTAAGTGATTTATTTATGATAGGAGGACTTACATTACTTACATTTTATACAAGAAGACAAGAGTCAATGTTTGTATTGATGGGATCATTTATACTAAATAGATTAATATGTTCAATGTTTGACAAATACAATCCAGATGGATGCAAAAATGCAATAAAAACA
>JAZSOX010000113.1:0-7818 GCA_045537175.1 Bacilli bacterium | reverse complement strand
TAAGAAAGATGTTAAAAGTATTCCACCATAATAAGCATAACTATATATTAAACCTCTTAAAGCATATACTTTATCATTTTTAGTAATAAATGTTATCAATGGATAAATACAAGCATATATTTCAGCATCAATAACAAAATCAATCATAATTAAAAATTTAATTAGAACATTTAATCCTGTATGATTTAATATAAATAGAAGAAACAAAATTATTACTTTAAGAAGTAATAATATACACGAAAATTTCTTTAATCTTTTTTTCGTAATTAAATTAGAACATAGAAATATAGTTGAAACAGATAATAATGCACATAAACTAAACACAATTCCTATGGTTTGAGTAGATAAATGATTATCAGCCATCCATAATTCTTGGAAATTATAAAAAATACCACCAGATAAAGCATAAAATGCTAAAACAATAAATATCTTTTTTACATCTTTATTCATAATTAACTCCTTTATTTATGGTAACGTTCGTTATTATTTATTTTAAATGCTCTATAAATTTGTTCTAATAAAATTCCTCTAAATAATCCATGTGGAAAAGTAAATTGTGAAAAGCTAAGTTTTTCATCACATAAGTTAATAATCTCTTCTTCTAGGCCATTAGAACCTCCAATTATAAAAGATATTGTTCCATTATAATTAAAAAGTGAATCTAAATGTTTAGAAAAAGAAATACTATCATAATTCTTTCCATTAATACATAATGCAATATTATAATCTTTTGAACTAATATACTTTAATAATTCATTTGTTTCTTTGTTAATATCATCATTATCTTTTAACTCAATTATTTCAAGTTTATGATATTTACTAATTCTCTTTTCATAATCATCTATTAATTCTTTTAAATAATTTTCTTTTATTTTTCCAACACATATTATTTTTATCATATATTTACCACTTCACTAATACTATCTTGTTCAGCACATTCTATATTTTTAAAATCTATTTTATATTCATTTAATGTATCATTTACTGTCTTAAGTGCAATTTCACTATTATTATTAACTTCACTTAAGTGCATTAAAAATACTTTTTTAGTTTTTTCTCCAATAAGCTTAGATAAATAAAAACCAGCAGCTTGATTTGATAAGTGGCCTTCATCACTTAATACTCTTGTTTTTAACCAATCTGGATATGGCCCGTGTGTAAGCATTTCTATATCATGATTACTTTCTAGTAAATATACATCTCTATTCTTAAGTAAATTAAAATATTTACTTTTTATATACCCAGTATCTGTTATTTGAACTATTGAAGAATCACCTTCTTCAACAATGAAATTTCTTGAACCTATTGAATCATGACTTGATTTAATTGCATAAATTTTTATATCATCAAATAATATTTCTTCTTCATATATTCTTATATGTTCATAATTTTGAATACTATCTAAGCTAGCAAACATTTCTTGTGGCATACATACTGTAACTTTATAAGTCTTAATAAATGTTTCTAAAGCTGAGATGTGATCACTATGAAGATGACTTATTAATATAATATCTATCTCTTTAGGATCAACATCTATTTGCTTTAAAGCATCAACAATATACTTTTTCTTCTTGCCCATATCAAGAAGAATTTTATGATTTTTGGTTTCTATATAAGTTACATTTCCTTTTGAGCCACTAGCAAGTACACACACTTTCATTATCTATATAAATCCCTTGGATTATAGAATGTACCACCACTACGTGGATTTCCAATAGATACACCAAAGTGTAAATGAGTACCTGTTGATTGACCACTATTTCCCATATATCCAACAACCTGTTTTTTAGAAACGTATTGACCAATTCTAACTGGAATGTTTCGCATCATATGGGCATAAATAGTAAATACGTTATTACCATGGTCGATTACTACTTGATTTCCATATCCTCCACCACAACTATTAGGATAACTACCATTATTTGGACATCCTGAGTATGTATAAACTACAGTACCTTCATTGGCTGCATATATATTTGAACCCCATGGAGTACCAGAAATATCTATACCATTATGTTTCTTTCCTCCACCTAATTCACGATAACCAAATGCACTTGTAACAACATATCGATCAACTGTTGGCCATGTCCAACCAGTACCAGTATCTTCAAATACTTCCCATCCCCAAGATACCACAACTTTTTTACCTTTAGTGGTAACTTGATTAACTGTCTTTCTTATTTCTTCATTAGAAATTATTTCTACAGCACTAGAAAGTTTTCCATTAACAACAGTATAACCAGATGTAACACGAGCAAGTCCCTTAACACCAGGAGTAGTTATTTCACTATAACTTGATGGTTTTGTATTATCTCTTACTATTTCTTTATCAAAATCATATTCTACTTCCTTCATTTCATTTACTTCATAAGTAAATGAAATTTCTGGAATTACGTATGCTATCATTAATTTATCTCCAATAGTAAGCAAACTATCTTTACTAGAATATTTTGAATTAGCAATTAATACTTCTTGAGGATTTAATTCAAAATCTTCTGCTACAGATTCAATAGTATCTCCTGCCTTAACAGTGTAACTTTGCTCTTTATAATTAAAGCCAAATAATAAATCTTGTGCTAATTCATTACTTGTTTCATAAATTTTATCATTAGTACTTATATATTTTTCTCTTATAGAAATATCTTCAATAATTCCCATATCTTTATATATTACTCCAACATCTTCAATATTGGCTTGTGTACCATTAATATAATTTTTGTAACTTTCTTCATCTATAAAAGCTAGTATAAAATCTTCGATAGCTTCGTTAAATATTTCTTTATTAAGAACATAAATGCTAAAAGCTTCATGATCATCTGTTGCAGATATTTTTACTTCATACCCATACACTGTAAAATCTTGTAATTCTTCTATTTTATTATATATAGCATTTAAATCTGTTGTCTTTGTATTATAAGAGTAGGTTTCAATAACTTCTAAACTATTAGGAGGATAAACATTATCTACATTATATTTATCTTTTATTGATTGCTGTTTTTCATCAATCAAATCATATAATGCATCTTTGTCTTCTATTGCACCGATTATTTCACCATCTAAGTAAACTTTGTATACTTTATTTATATTATTATCAATATACTTATAACTACCTGCTATAAAATAAATACAAATAATTATTATACAAAAAATCCCCGTTATTATTTTATCCTTTGATTTCATTAACTCTCATCCTTAATTTCATTAGCTACACTTCTAAATGCACTCATATTTAATTCAAATAATAAATCAATAGTTCCTAAACTACCTTTACGATGTTTAGCAATTACTAATTCTGCTGGTACTATCTTTTCTTTTTGATCTTTTTTTGCCTCATAGTAATCTTTTCTATTAATGAAAAGTACCATATCGGCATCTTGTTCGATAGAACCTGATTCTCTTAAGTCTGCAAGCATTGGCATATTACTTTCTCTTTTTTCAGCACTTCTTGATAATTGTGACAAAGCTATTACTGGAACTCCTAATTCTAATGCCATTGTTTTTAAACTACGTGATATTTCAGATACTTCCACTTGTCTTGATTCTATTCTTTTATTACCTGTAGTAACTAATTGCAAGTAGTCAATTACTACTAAACCTAAACCTTTAGGCATATTTGCAAGTCTTCTACATTTTGCTTTTATCTCTGCTACAGTTACACCTGAATTGTCTTCGATGAATAAGTTAGTTTCAGCAAGTTGATTCATTGCTTCATTGTATCGTTTCCAATCTCTTTCTTGCATTTGACCAGTTTGTAGTTTGTAAGCATCTATTCCACCTTGGGCACTAATAATTCTATTTACTAATTGTTCAGCAGGCATTTCTAAGTTGAATATTGCTACAGCTTTATCTGTAGTAGTAGCAGCATATGTTGCCATATTAAGAGCTAGCGCAGTTTTACCCATACCTGGACGTGCAGCTAAAATAATAAGTTCTCCAGGCTGAAACCCAGTAGTTATTTTATCAAAATCATAAAAACCTGTTTCAAGACCAGTAATTATTTTTTTAGATTTAGCTAATTCTTCTAACTTTGCTTGCGCTCTTCTAAGTATTTCATGAATCGGAACGAAATCTTTTACAGTTCTAACCTTTACTACATTTAAAATATTTCTTTCAGCATTGTCTAAAATAGTAGTAACATCTTCTTCGTCATAAGCTTCAGTAACAATTTCAGTTGCAGCATTAATTAAATTTCTTCTTGTAGCATTTTCTTTTAATATTTCGATATAATAACTTAAATTTGCAGTAGTTATGACCGAATCAATTACTTCACTAATATATTCAATTCCTCCAACTGCATTAAGTCTTTTCTTTTTATCTAATTCTTCTTTAACCATTCCAGCATCTACCGGAATTCCATTTTTATGAAGTTCATTTATTGCCTCAAATAAAAATTTGTTTTTTTCGTCAAAAAACATATCTGCTCTTACTTCTTCACAGATACTATCTATTAAACTATTATCAATAAATGTTACTCCTAGAACACTCATTTCTGCTTCTTTGTTAGATGGCATAACACGAGCCATATCATCACCTACTTACTTACTACAATATTTATAAAAAAACTTACTTTCTTATGTAATTCAACTAACACTTTATGAACTCCTAGAGTATCTATATTACTATTAGTTTTAATACATTTTTTGTCTATGTTATATCCTTTTTTCTTTAATTCATCACATATTTGTTTTGTTGAAATATTCCCAAACACACGATCTTGTGCTCCAGTATTAACCTTAAATTTAATATCTTTATTTTCTAATTTCTTTTTAATTTCATTTAATTCTTCTACTAAAGCATCTTCTTTTTCTTGTCTAACATTTAGTTCTTTATCTAATACATTTTTACTACCTTTTGTATATAGAACACCTAATTTATTCTTAATAAGAAAATTATTTCCATAACCATCACTTACTTCAATAATATCATCTTTTTTTCCTTTTCCTTTAACATCTTTAAGTAAAATTATCTTCATAAATTCCCTCCTAAAACGTTTACAATATTATAACATATAATTTACTCAAATAGAATATTTCCTTATTCTATCTTCCATTCCCTTTTTTTACCAGTATTAACCAATTTAATTTTACCACTATCTTTTAAAATTTTAAAATATCTTCTTATTGTTCTCTCAGTATAATAATGCTTTTTAGCTAATTCCATTTCTGTAATTTTAGAATTATCTTTTATTTCATTTAAAATAATTTCTAATAACCCCTCATTTCGCTTTCTCATAACTACTCCCTACACTATATATATAGTGCACTAAGTAGTCATTTTCCTTTTTTTAAAGAAAAAAATTCACAAATATTGTGAATTTCTATTTAACATATGGTATTAAAGCCATAAATCTTGCATACTTAATTTGTTCTGCAATATGTCTTTGATGTTTTGCACAAGCACCAGTAACACGTCTAGGTAATATTTTACCTTTTTCATTAATATATTTATTGATAATCATAACATCTTTATAATCAACACTTTTACCAGCGCACATTTGACATATTTTCTTTTTCTTACGATAAAATTCTGCCATTTTGTATCCTCCTTTTTTAGAATGGTAAATCGTCACTACTTAAAGTAATTTCTTCGCCAAAACTCTTAAAAGGGTCTTCAGTTAAGTCTGCAGTTTCCATTGGCATATTTGCAAGTTCATTTACATCAGGAACAAAATCATTTCTTGAAGAACTTGCTTCCCCACCAGTTCTTGAACTTAAGAAATTAACCGTATCACATACAACTTCTGTTGTATATCTTTTAGTTCCATCTTGAGCATCGTAACTACTAGTTCTAATTCTTCCTTCTGCTGAAACTAAAGTTCCTTTGCGACAATATTTTGATATATTATCTGCTTGTCTTCCCCAAGCGCTACAATTGATAAAATCTGCTCCTCTTTCTCCGTTTTTGTTAGTAAAATTTTGAGAAACAGCAACTGTAAATCTTGTAACTGCCATTCCACTTGGTGTTGTTCTTAACTCAGGATCCCTTGTTAGTCTTCCTACTAATAATACTTTATTCATGTACTACTCACTTTCTTTTTTTAAAATTAAATGTCTTAACATATTTTCGTTAATTCTAAGTTTTCTATCGAATTCTTGAATAGCTTCAGTTGTAGCTTCAACATTCATTAAATAATAGAAACCACTAACTTCTTTTTTAATTGGATAAGCTAGTTTTTTTCTACCCATGTCTTTGAATTCGATAACTTTAGATTTATTGTCAGTTATTAATTTTTGTACTTCTTTAGTAATATTATTTAAAGCAGATTCATCTAATGTTGCCTTAACAATAAACATAATTTCATATTTAGTCATCTTTTTCCACCTCCTTATGGTCTTTTGGCTTCAAAATGAAGCAAGGAGTAATAAATTTACTCGTGTTATAGTATATCAAAAATAGTTTTAATTGTAAACAATTTAATGATGAATATGTCCTATTTATTTGATATAATGAACTATATTAGGAGTGTATAAATTTTATGAAAAAAATACTATTATTTTTAACATTTATTATTTTACCAATAAATGTATTAGCAGAAGATATTACTAGTTCTAGTAATATTACTATTAACAATGAAAAATACAACAAATTAACTGACAATAAAGAAAACACTTATATTAGTGTTGAAAAAAACAAAGTTATTAACATCCAAAATAATAAAAACATCTCCGGTATATATATTATTTATGAATTAAAAAGTCAAACCGGTATTATTAAAGGAAATAATAAAAGTTTAGAAATAGGAACTAATGGATTTTTACATGAATACATAGATTTAAATGATTTAGGAATAACTAACGAATTAGAATTAAAATACAATGAAAATGTTAAAATTGGTGAAATATATGTTTTAAGCGAGGGAGACCTTCCAGAATATGTTGAAGTTTGGGAAGAACCTTGTAAAGAAGCGGATTTGTTATTATTTACCACTCATAGTGATGATGAACAATTATTCTTTTTAGGATTACTTCCTACTTACGTAGCAAAAGGTGCCAGTGTTCAAGTTGTATATTTTGCAAACCACAATGATAATCCTAAAAGATTACATGAACAACTACATGGTTTATATACAGTAGGAATCAGAAATTATCCTGTAATGGGATTAATACCTGATGCATATTCTGAATCATTAAATGGCGCAATCAAAAATATAGAAAAAGCTGGCTTAAGTGTTGAAGATGCAACTAATTTTGAAATTGAAATGATTAGAAGGTTTAAACCACTTGTAGTAGTTGGACATGATGAAAAAGGTGAATATTCTCATGGACAACATATTTTAAATACACATGTACTTAAAATGGCATTAGAAAAAACAAATGATAAAACAATTCATCCTGAATCATATGAAAAATATGGATTGTGGGATGTACCTAAAACATATTTGCATCTATATAAAGAAAATATGATTGTTATGAATTACGATGAACCGTTAGAATACTTTGGTGGCAAAACAGCATATGAAATATCAAAAGAAGGCTACAGCAAACACTTATCACAACAATGGACTTGGTTTACCAAATGGATAAATGGTAGTAATAATAATTATACAAAAGCTACTGATATAAAAACTTACTCACCAATTGAATATGGCTTATACAGAACAACTGTTGGTGAAGATTTGAACAAAAATGATATGTTTGAAAATTTAAAATTTAGAAAAGATGAAATAGTTGAAGAAGATGTTGAAAATAAAATTGTTATCAACACTACCGATGAAAGTAACGAAAAATATTTTAGTAGATATAGAAATTATATTATAATTGGAACAATATTTGTTTTAACGCTAACTATTATAGTTGTATCAAATAAAAAAAATAAAGT
>JAZSOX010000020.1:0-5331 GCA_045537175.1 Bacilli bacterium | reverse complement strand
CTCCTGGTATTATGATTAATGAAAATAAAGTTAATACAGATAGAATAGTTATAAGTACAAAACAATTAAATGATAAGTATGTGCTTAGTGTTGGTGATATAAAATTAAGAGTTAAAGGTAATTTAACATTTATAATACCAGATAATGTAAAAATAATTAGTAAAAAAGAAGATGTTAAATTAAATTACACTATTAAAGTAGACAAACCAACAGATATTGAAATAAATGGTGGAGGATTTATTTTTGTCAAAAAATCTTGTATAATAAATTCTAATGAAAAATTAGGGGTAAGAAATTCAATAATAGGTAAGTAGGTAGTAGTAATGAGTGTTATAAAAGTAATGAGTGAGAATTTGGCCAATAAAATAGCAGCAGGTGAAGTTGTTGAAAAGTGCGCATCAGTTGTTAAAGAATTGGTTGAAAATAGTATTGATGCTAAAGCAAAAAATATAAAGATTAATTTATTAAAAGGTGGCTTATCAGAAATTACTGTAATAGATGATGGGCTAGGCATGGATGAATTTGATGCAACTCTTGCTTTTCAAAGACACGCTACTAGTAAAATATATAAAGATGATGATTTGTTTTTTATAGATACTTTAGGTTTTCGTGGTGAAGCATTACCATCTATTGCATCAGTTTCTGAAGTGGTACTTGAAACTTGTCAAAAAGAAGTAGGAACACTTATTCATATTAAGGGTGGAGTGTTAGTTGAAAAAACTGTTAGTAGTGCTCGTACAGGTACTAGAATAACAATAACAAATTTATTTTTTAATACCCCGGCAAGACTTAAATATTTAAAAAGTGAACAAACTGAACTTGCTAATACGGTTTCTTTTATTGAAAAGCTATCTTTAGCTAAACCAGAAATTTCATTTAATTTAACTAATAATGGTAATACTATTGTTAAAACTAGTGGAAGTGGTAATTTACTTAAAACTATTCACGAAATTTATGGGTTACAAGTATCAAGTAAAATGTTAGAAGTTAAAGCATTAAATGATGATTTTGAAATAAAAGGCTTTGTGTGTAAACCTGAAATACTTAAATCGAGTAGAAATCACTTAATTACTTTTATAAATGGTCGTGTAGTAAAAAATGGCGATATTAATAGAGCAATAAATGATGCTTATTATACTTATAAACCGGATGGTAAATTTCCAATAGTAGTACTTAATATTGAAACAGATCCCACTTTAGTTGATGTAAATATTCATCCAACTAAGCAAGATGTAAAATTAAGTAAGATAGATTCTTTATATAATTTAATTTATGAAACAATAAAAACACGATTATATGAAAGTTTATTAATTCCAGATGCATTACCTAAAAAAGAAGCCAGCAATGTTGAGGATTCTTTTGTTCAAATTGAAGAATCTAAAACAATAGAAATAAAACAAACAACATTTGATTTTGGTGAAGAAGATACAGAAGAAGTTGTAAAAAATGAGGAATTTAAAAGTTTAGTGTTATATCCTGTTGGTCTTTGTCATGGTACATATATAGTTTGTGAAAATGATGAGGGAGTATATTTGCTAGATCAACATGCTGCTCAAGAGAGAGTAAATTATGAAAATTATTTAGAAAACTTAAAAAATGAGAAAATTAATATTACTAATATGTTGTTACCAATTAATATAGAATTTTCACAAAGTGAATATATTATATTTAAAAATAATTCTGATAAATTTAGTGAAATGGGATTTGAATGGGTAGAATTTGGTATTAATACAATTTCTGTTAAGGCTCATCCAACATGGCTTAAAACTGGATATGAAGAGGAATCTATTAGAAAGATAATTGATTTAATTATTAATTTACATGGTGAATTTGACGTTATTAAATTTAGAGAAAATGTTGCTATTACACTTGCTTGTAAAATGGCAATAAAAGCTAATGAACATATTTCAATGATGGAAATAGAAGGACTACTTAAAAATTTAGTGAAATGTGATAATCCATACAATTGTCCTCATGGAAAACCAACTATTATAAAATTTAGCATATATGATTTAGAAAAAATGTTTAAAAGAGCAATGAGCTAATTTATTAGGAAGGTAAAAGCCTTCCTTTTTATTGAAAAAAATACTAGTTTATAATAAAATAAATTTAGGTGGGATATTATGAAAAAGATTTTAGAAGAATTCAAAAAGTTTATTTCAAGAGGTAATGTACTAGACTTAGCAGTAGGTGTTATTATTGGTAGTGCTTTTAGTGGTATTGTAACATCACTTGTTAATAATATTTTTACGCCATTAATTGGTGTAATATTTGGAGGAGTTAATTTTTCTCATTTATCATTAAAAATTGGAGATGCTTATATCATGTATGGAGCATTCTTACAAACAGTATTTGATTTTCTAATTACTGCAGTATGTTTATTCATAGTTGTAAAATTAGTGAATAAATTTAATAATGATATTCAAAAAATGTCTAAGAAAGATAAAAAGAACGAAGAAGCTAAAGTTGAAGCTCCAAAGAAAAGTGATGATGTTTTATTACTTGAAGAAATTAGAGATTTATTAAAAGAAAATAATAAAAAGAAAGGGAATAAATAATGTTAGAAAATATATTATATTTAGTTGGCGGTTTAGTAGTAGGAGTTGTAGCAGGTTTCTTTTTGGCAAGATACTTTATGCAAAAATACTTAACTAAAAATCCTCCAATCAATGAGAAAATGATTGAAGCTATGATGAGTAGCATGGGAAGAAAACCAAGTCAAAAACAAGTTAAACAAGTTATGAATCAAATGAATAGATTCAAATAATTTAGAAATAATAATATTGTAAAATATAAAAATATTTGATATATTAATTGCATAAATCGTTGAAGAAAGACTAGTAACTATAAAAAATTTTATAGAGAGTTAGTGGTTGGTGTAAACTAATAAATTAATTATAGTGAATCTACTTTCAGAGAGTATTTAATAAATAACGGGTAGTTAACGTTATAAACTAATAAGTAAAATATTGGATGGTACCGCAGAATTGCTCCTTGAGTAGTTTTGTGGTTTTTATTTTTATAGGAGTATTATTATGAATATATGGTTAAAAGAAATAACTTTAGAAGATGGTAAAGAATATTATGATATTTTAATGGAATTATCAAGTTATAAAGATGCTTATGCAAAACCATTACCGGATGATGAAATGTCCTTAGAGGATTTTGAATATTTTAAGCAAGTCAGATTAAAAATGAAAGATGCTAGTAATATACCAGAATCCGTGATGCCAACAAGTACTTATTGGATAATGAATGAAAGTGAACCGATAGGTTATGCAACGCTTAAACATAAGATTGATCCAAATAAACCAGGTGGCCATTTTGGTTGTTGTTTAATCAAAAGATATCAAAACAAAGGAATTGGGAGTTTGGTAGCAGATGAACTCTCCAGAATAGCTTTTGAAGATCTTGGTATTGAAGAGGTTATTTATACTTCAAAAAATGAAAATATTCAAAGTCAAAAATCAGTTGATAAGATAGGTGCTACTTTAATCGGAATACATGATGGTTATCATTTTTACTCGGTTGATTTAAGAAAAAAATTTAATAAAGAAGGAAGGAATGTATAGTTATGATAGATATTAAATTAATAAGAGAAAATAGAGAATTAGTAAAAGAAAATATTAAGAAAAAATTTCAAGATGAAAAATTGCCTTTAGTTGATGAAGTATATGAACTGGATATTAAATATAGAGAATGTAAAACTAAGGCGGATAATTTAAGAAGTGAAAAAAATAATTTAAGTAATCAAATTGGAGCATTAATGCGTGATGGTAAAAAAGATGAAGCTAATGTGATTAAAGAAAAAATAGCTAATATTTCTAAAGAAATACCAGAAGTAGAAAAAGAAGAACTTGAATTAGAAGAAAAAGTTAAAAAAATTATGATGGTTATTCCTAATATTATAGATGAAAGTGTTCCTATTGGGGAAGATGATTCTAGAAATGTTGAAGTAGAAAAATACGGAGAACCAGTAGTACCAAATTATGAAGTTCCATATCATGCTGATATTATTCAAGCTTTAAATGGACTTGATAAAGAATCAGCAGGGCGAACTAGTGGAGAAGGATTTTATTTTTTAACAGGAGAAATAGCAAGACTTCATAGTGCAATGCTTAGTTATGCTAGAGATTTTATGATTAATAAAGGATTTACTTATTGTCTTCCGCCATTTATGATTAGAAGCGATGTTGTTACAGGTGTAATGAGTTTCAAAGAAATGGAAGCAATGATGTATAAAATTGAAGGTGAAGATTTATACTTAATTGGTACTTCTGAACATTCAATGATGGGTAGATTCATTGGTCAAATTATCAAAGAAGAAGAATTGCCTCTTACATTAACAAGTTATTCTCCTTGTTTTAGAAAAGAAGGTGGATCACATGGCCTTGAAGAAAGAGGATTATATCGTGTTCATCAATTTGAAAAACAAGAAATGGTAGTACTTTGTAAAATGGAAGAAGGAATGGACTGGTATAATAAAATGTGGCAATATACTGTAGAATTCTTTAGAAGTTTAGATATTCCAGTAAGAACTTTAGAATGTTGTTCTGGGGATTTAGCTGATTTAAAAGTTAAATCTTGTGATGTTGAAGCTTGGAGTCCAAGACAACAAAAATATTTTGAAGTAGGAAGTTGTTCTATTTTAGGTGATGCCCAAACTAGAAGACTAGGTATTCGTTATAAAGGCGAAGAAGGTACAAAATATTTATGTTCACTTAACAATACAGTTGTAGCAACACCAAGAGGATTAATCGCTATGATAGAAAATAATTATCAAGAAGATGGAAGTGTACTAATTCCTGAAGCTTTAAGACCATATATGGGTGGAGTAGAAAAAATAGTTATAAAAAAATAATAAAATGGAGAGACTTGTTGGTAAGTCTCTTTTATGATATAATGAATATGTCAAGGAAACTTGAATAAAATAAAAAAGGATACATTTGATTTGCAATCTCAAATGCATTCCCTTTAATGGATGAGCATCTGAAATCAACTTTCGTTGAAATCAGATGTTTTTATTATCTTAATAAAGTGTAATTATTATAAAGAATAATAGTAGTATTATAATAAATTGAGATTGATCTCTTTTTGTCATACGAACCACCACCTTTCCGCTTTTAATTAGAAAGGTAAAATGCATCTGATATATGTCAAATGTATCCATTAGAATTATAGAAAACAAATGTTCAAAAAACAACAAATTTAATCTGAATTTGTAATAAAATTTATGTCGATAAAACTTGGATTTTTAGAAGTTTTGACAACGTTTGTCGAACTTGTTGAAAATAGTAATTATTTATTTTATTATCTTTTCAGAAAGCGGGT
>JAZSOX010000004.1:0-15037 GCA_045537175.1 Bacilli bacterium | reverse complement strand
TTAATATAAAAAAGTTCAATAAAGTGGAGAAAAAATTATTAGAAAAAGAAAAATATAAAGATGTATATAATATTACAGTAAAAGTTATTGTATGGTATAGCAGTCCAAAAGGACAAAATAACTATTCTAAAAATAGAACATTACAATACGAAGAATTGTCACAATTATATATGGAATGGAAAAAAACTAATGGTTATAAGATATCTGCAAGATTTGAGAGAGCTGTCATAAACAATGATATAAGATATGAAGTTTTAAAAAGAGACAATTTTAGATGTAAAATTTGTGGGATGTCAGCAGAAGATGGAATTAAATTACATGTTGATCACATTATTCCTGTATCAAAAGGTGGAAAAAGTACTATGAATAATTTACAAACTTTGTGTGAAAGATGTAATTTGGGTAAAAGTAATAAATAAGAAATACGGGAAATCCGTATTTTTTATATTTCTAAATTTCCTTAATACTGAATAATATTATATAAAGAAATATTTAAGGAGATTTTATGATTAAAAAAATATTATTTAGTGTAGTTATGTTAGTATTACCCATTATAGCTTTTGCTAGTGATAATTCATCTTTTGCAGTAGGCAATAAATTTTATGATACTTTAGAAGATGCAATATCAAATGCTAGTAGTACAGATACTATTGAATTATTTTCTAATGCAAATTTAACTAATCCATTAACAATAAATAAAGTTGTTAATATAGATTTAAATGGTAATAATATAACTGCCCCTTCAACAGTATTTTTAGTCCAAGGTGGTACTTTAAATATAAGTGGTAAAGGAACAATAAAAGAAAATGAACCCTATAATGGTGCAATAAGAGTTATAGGTAAAACAAGTGATACTGAAGAAAAATATAGTTTTTTAAATGTAGGAAAAGATGTAACATTAGAAGGATGGTCCGGAATATTTATAACTCATACTTCTAATAAATCTCATGGAGTATATGTTAATTTAGATGGTACTATTAATGCAGTTGATGATAAAGATGGTTCTAATGGAGCAGGAATATATGTTAACGGAAGTATACAACATGTTGAAACATCACCAGTTATCAACATTACAGATAATGCTAGAATTACTTCTACTGGAACTGGTCTTTATATTGCAGGTTATTCAACATTTAATATAGGAAAAGCTTATATTGAAGGTAATCTTTCTGGAATCGGTATTAAAAGTGGAAAACTTAATATAGATGGTGCTACTGTAGTTTGTAATGGTAAAGATAGTACACCAACTGATGGATATAATAATGGAATGAATGCATCAGGAACAGCAATACAAATAGAATCAAATAGTGGTTATGCTGGTAATATGGTATTAAATATTTCAAGTGGTACTATAAAAAGCAAAAATAGCAGTGTTATTTATGAATACATTGGAAAAGGAGATAGTACAAAAGTAAAATCCATTAGTATAACTGGAGGAACATTCACAAGTGAAGCAGGAAAAAATGTATTCTCATTATCTAATTCATTTAAAGATACTCATCAAAATTTTATAAATGGTGGTAAATTTTCATCTAATCCAACCGATTATTTAAAATCAGGGTATACGGCAAATTTAGAAAATAATTATTATGATATATCTAAAAGTGCAATGGCAGTATTTGGAGCTAACACAAATAGTAATAATACATTTAATGTATTAACAATTTTACTTTTAATAATATCCGCAATAATTATATATTTTAATAGATTAAAAATAGTAAATGTATTTAAAAAAATATTTAATTTGTGATTATAAATAACTTATGCTATAATAATTCCCACAAAAGAGGGGATTTATCTGGAAAATACAGAAAAATATTATCGTAGATCATATAATGCAATTAATAAATTAATGGAAGTCTATAGAAATGGTTATGATGAATCAAAAACAAGAGAATTTCAAAATCATTTAAGAAAGTGTATGCTTACTAATCCAAAATTGATGAAGGAAGAAAGAGCAAGTATAATGTTTACTGCAGTAGTAGCCCTTTTAGGATTAAATAAAGAAAGTATGGAAAGAACTAATAAATTCTCTGATTATAAAAAGAATCATCATCCGATGAATATTAGAAGTATGAGTATCTCACCAGAAGCTAGAATGAAAATAAATGAATTTGATAGAGATAGGGTAATTTCAACAGATTTTGATGAATGGCTAAGTATTACAACGAAAATAGATGCAGATACAACTAATTTAGATCATTTAAGAAGAGTTAGAAATGGAATTTTACATGGAAATTTTTATTTAGATCAAGATTATCCTGATGTATCTTTTACTCATATAAAAACTAAAAGTTATTATGAATCAGAAGTATTAAATGATGAATTTCAATTATTTGTTTTTGAATATTTTAGTAACTTAAGTGAACTTGGCTTAACTGAACAAATAAATGCCTATAATATGCCAATTGTTAAAATAAAAACTAGAGAAGAATTAATTAGAGTATTATATTCTTTATCTATAAGTAGTTATGATTATGATAATTTAACTACTTTAGAAAGTGATACACCAGAATTATTATTAAAAGAATGTACTAGTGAAAGTGGCATAATTGATGTGACAACATTTAATAGAAAATTACATGAAACTAGTAATCATCAAAATTTAAATGTATCTGTAAGAAGACTTGATAATTTAGATATTGCTCATATGTTTATTTATTTTGAAAAAGAATTTGGTGATAATTTTTATGAATTAGATGCTCATACTCAAAGTAGTGTTATCGCATCATATCTACAATATCGTATTAATCCTAAAAGAGAAGCTAGTAATTGGTTACTTCATTTTTGGTATTTATATTCAACTTTATATAATGGAAAATTTAATAAAGTGTTCTTCTCGGGCGATGAATTTGGTAATGAATCTTGCTATCCTACAATACTAATATTAAAAGCATATTTAATTATGTATCGATTACAACATCCTGATTTTGCTGAAATAGATTATAGTAAAGTAAACTTTGATATTACTGATTTTGATGTAGTATTAAATTGGAGTAATATAAAAAATCCAAGTGATAAACAAAATTATTTCAAAGAAAGTTTTGATAAAGAAAAAGCCAAAGGCCTTTTAACTGATGATGGTGATATTTGGAATAAAATAGTGTGTGAAATTTTAAGAAATAGTTTAGCCCATGGAAATATAAAATCATATAGAGATACCAATACATTAAAAAGTATGATTGAATTAACAGATATTGATCAAAAGAAAGGTGGAGTTAGAACAATTAAAATGCCACTAAGTATATTTGAACAATTATTAAATTCAGAATCCTTTACGCCAAAATATTGCATGAAGAAAAGTGAAGATTTAAAAAGAGTTTTAAAACCTGAATAATATAATTAAATAGGAAACATTATGTTTTCTATTTTTTATGTTATAATTTAAATATATTTAGAAAGTAGTGAAGTATTATGGCAAAGTATAAATGTATAATATGTGGAGATATATATGATGAAGATAAAGAGGAAATTAAATTTGACGATTTACCAGATACTTGGGTATGTCCAATATGTATGGTACCAAAAACAATGTTTAGATTAGTTGAAGATGAAGAAGAAATAAAAGAAGAAGTAGTGGAAACAGAGGAAAATGCTATTGACTATAATAATGCCATTAAAATATCAGAAGATAATATTTGTATAAAAAGAATATCAGAAAAATGCATTAACTGTGGAGTTTGTGCCAATACTTGTGCTGAGCGCGAAGGAATAACTGATTTATGTGAAGGAAAAGCTTGTGTTAATTGTGGACAATGTATTCAAAAATGTCCAACTGGCGCACTAGTACCTAAATCTGATATTGAAAAATTTGAGACAGCCATTAATAATGGGAAAATTTGTATTGCTTATACAGCACCATCAGTAAGAGTAGCTTTAGGGGATGCTTTTAATATGCCTCATGGTGCATTTGTTCAAGAAAAATTAGTTTCATCTTTAAGAAGTATTGGTTTTAAATATGTATTAGATGTAACTTTTGGAGCAGATTTAACAATAATGGAAGAAGCAAATGAATTAGTTGAAAGAATTCAAAATGGAGGAGTCCTTCCAATGTTTACTAGTTGTTGTCCTGCTTGGATAAAGTATGCTGAAATGTTTTATCCAGAAATACTAGAACATATTTCTAATTGTAAAAGTCCAATTGGAATGCAAGGTGAAATAGTAAATAAATACTTTGCTAAAAAGATGAATATAAATCCTGAAGATATATTTACAGTAGCTATAACACCATGCACTGCCAAAAAATATGAAGTAGCAAGAGAAGAAATTGGTGGCACTGATTGTGTACTTACTACAAGAGAATTAATTGAAATGTTAAAAGAAAAAAATATTGATATCAAAAATTTAGAAGATAGCAATTATGATTCACTATTAGGTGAAGGTAGTGGTGCTGGTATGATATTTGGTAATACTGGTGGCGTTATGGAAGCTGCATTACGAGAAGCTTACTATATCTTAACAGGTAATTATTTAGAAAGATTAGAATTCAATGAGGTAAGAGGATTAAATAATGTTAAAGAAGCATTTGTTACAATTGATGATATAGTACTAAATATTGCTATAGTTAATGGAATGAGTTATGCCAAACCATTACTTGAAGATGTTAAAAATGGTGTTTCTAAATATCACTATATAGAAATAATGAATTGTTATGGTGGATGTATTGGTGGTGGAGGTCAACCAAGAATGGATGACGATGATGAAATAATGATTAAAGAAAAAAGAATTGCCTCCCTTTATAAAAAAGATACAGAAAGTATAGTAAGATATAGCCATGATAATGAAGATATCCAAAAAGTTTATGAAGAATTCTTAGATAAACCATTAAGTGAAAAATCAGAAGAATTATTACATACAAAATACTTTGATAGAAGTAATGAAATAAAAAAAGAGGTGTAGAATGAAATTTATTGGAACAAAAGAAATTGAAACGGAAAGATTAATATTAAGAAAACTAACAATTAATGATGCAGAAGAAGCTTATAATAATTGGTGTAGTAGTTATAATGTATCTAAATATGTTATGTGGAGTAAACATGAAAATGTTGAAGTAACAAAGAAACTATACGAAGTATGGGAAAAAGAATATGAAGATTTGACTACTTTTAGATGGATTGTTGAATTAAAAGATACTCATGAATTGATTGGTACAATTGACGTTGCATCAAAAAGATTTTTACCATTTGGAACTTGCGAAATAGGTTATTGTTATGGTGAAAAATTCTGGGGTAAAGGATATGGTACTGAGGCTTTAAAAGCCGTAATAAAATATTTATTTGAAGAATGTGATGCCGAAGTTATTTATGCAGATTTTATGAAAAACAATCCAGGAAGTGGCAAAGTAATGGCTAAATCAGGTATGACATTTGAAGGATACTTAAGAGGTAGAGTATTAGATAAAGATGGCTTTAGAAATGATTTAGGAATGTATTCAATTACAAAGGAAGAGTACTTTAATAATAAATAAAATGAAAATTTTATGAATAATCAATAATATGATTTGTATCAATAATAAATATATGCTAATATTAAAATAGACAAGAATGTTAGCATAATAACTTAACTTGTTTGCAGTAAAAAGCAGATAAGTTTTTTTCATTAAGGAGGGCTAT
Source organism: Bacilli bacterium (assembly GCA_045537175.1). Lineage (GTDB taxonomy): Bacteria > Bacillota_I > Bacilli_A > RF39 > UBA660 > SIG200. The sequence continues at coordinate 9,425 of JAZSOX010000004.1, read as the reverse complement.
TGTGTACTATAATAAAACAAGAGAAGACATTGAAAAAGAATTAAACACAAATATAGATGGTCTTACTACTGCAGTAGCATTAGAAAGAAATCAAAAATATGGTAAGAATACACTACCAAAAAAGAAAAAAGATAGTGTTTTAAAAATATTTTTTAGTGAATTTAAAGATCCAATAGTAATACTTTTATTATTTACAGTTTTAGCATCTTTTTTAGCTAATGAAGTAATTGATGCTTTAGCTATTTTATTTATAATACTTGTAGATGTTATTATGGGAACATATCAAGAAAATAAAGCCAATAATACAGCTGAAGCTTTAGAAAACTTAGTTAAAGTTAAAACTAAAGTTATAAGAAATAGCAAAATAATAAAAATAGATTCAGAAGATTTAACTATTGGAGATTATATAGTACTTGAATCGGGAGATAAAATATCTGCCGATGCCAGAATAGTTGAAGCTCATAACTTCATGGTTGATGAATCTATTCTAACTGGTGAAAGTGTTCAAGTAAATAAAAATGCTGAGATTATAGATAAAGAAAATGCTACTATAAGTGAACAAAGTAATATGTTATTTGCTGGTACTAGTGTAGTTACTGGTAGATGTAAAGCTATAGTAGTAGGTGTAGGACTTAATACTGAAATAGGTAAAATAGCCGATAGTATAAATAATACTAAAGAAGAAAAATCACCACTAACTATACGTGTTGAAAAATTTTCTAAACAAATAAGTATGCTTGTACTTGGTATAGCAGTTATAATAACAATTTTACTTATTACGAAAGATGTTCCATATCATGAAATATTTTTATCAGTAATAGCACTAGCAGTATCAGCAATGCCTGAAGGTCTTCCTCTAGCACTAACAATGGCACTTACTATTGGTTCAAATAAAATGGCAAAGAAAAATGTTATTGTTAGAAAACTTAACTCTGTTGAATCTTTAGGTAGTTGTACAGTTATAGCATCAGATAAAACAGGTACTCTAACAGTGAATGAACAAACTGCTAAAAAAATTTTATTACCTGATAATACTGAATATAATATTTCAGGAACAGGTTATGAATGTGTTGGTGAAGTATCTGGTGGTAATCTAGATTTAGCTAAAGAAATAGCGCTTTATGGAGTAATTAATAATGAAGCAAGTATTGATAATAATAAATTTATTGGAGATTCCATAGATATAGCATTTAAAGTATTAGGTAAAAAACTAGATGTTGATACACATGATATAAATATTTTAGAAATAATTCCTTATGAATCAGAAAATAAATATTCAGCAGTATTTTATGAAAAAGATGGTGAATGTTTTTGTACAGTAAAGGGTTCTTTAGAAAAAGTTAAAGAGTATTGTAAAAAAATAAATTTAAGTAAAGAAAAAATTGATTCTAATTATTTAGATGAACAAAATGAAAGACTTGCAAAAGATGGTTATCGTGTTATAGCTATTGCTACAGGAAAAGTAAAAAAACAAAATAATTATTGTGAACACGATATAAAAGGATTAACTTTTATGGGAATGGTTGGATTTATAGATTCAATTAGAAAAGAAGTAGTAGCATCAATAAAAGAATGTCGAACTGCTGGAATTAAAGTTTTAATGATTACTGGAGATCATCCTTTAACTGCTTATTCTATAGCTAGAGAACTAGAACTTACTGATAATTATAATAAAGTTACAACAGGCATTGAAGTTGATGTATACTTAGAAAAAGGAGAAAAATCGTTTGATAAATTTGTCAAAAGTAAATGCGTTTTTTCAAGGGTAACACCTCTTCAAAAATTAGAAATAGTAGAATCATTAAAAAGGCAAGGAGAATTTGTTGCGGTTACTGGTGACGGAGTTAATGATGCGCCAGCCTTAAAAAGTGCCAATATTGGTATAGCAATGGGAAGTGGTACAGACCTTGCTCGTGAAACTGCAAATATGATAGTAATAGATGATAATTTTAAATCAATTGTAGCAGGTGTTAAAGAAGGTAGAGTTGCTTATGCTAATATTAGAAAAATTATTTACTTCTTAATATCTTGTGGACTTGCTGAAGTATTATTCTTCTGTCTATCAATTTTATTTGATTTACCTATGCCACTTGTAGCAATTCAACTTTTATGGCTTAATGTAGTAACCGATGGTATCCAAGATTTAGCATTATCTTTTGAAAAAGCAGAAGATGGCATAATGAAAGAAAAACCAAGAAATCCTAAAGAACCATTATTTGATAAAAATTTATTCCAAGAAATTATTTTCTCGGGACTTGTTATTGGATGTATAGTGTTTGCAGTATGGTATTTCTTAATTAATGTTTTAAATATGGAAGTGAATACTGCTAGAGGATATATTATGGCCTTAATGGTATTTATTCAAAACATTCATGTATTTAATTGTCGTAGTGAAAAAAACTCAGCCTTTACTGTATCAATTTGTTCAAATAAACTTATTGGAGTAGCATTCTGTAGTTCAATTATATTACAAATAATAGTTATGGAAGTGCCAATCCTTTCTAAATTTTTACAAACTACATCAATACCATTTATAGAATTAATATATTTATTTGTAATAGCAATATTTGTATTATTAATTGTTGAATTATATAAGAAATTAAAATATAAAAATAACACAAATAATTAATTTTCATAAAATATATTGGTGATAAAATGTATACATTAGAAGATGCATACTTTGCAGCATCAGTATTAAATGTTAATTTTGATAAATTTACTCCTGAAGAATTTTTAGAAGGAATAAATATTGAGCTTGAGCATGGTTTAGTTAATGAGTTAACTAATGTAACGAATAATAATCTTATATTAACTGCTAAAATAGCTCTAGCGCATTTAAATGAGTTTTCGAATTACTATAATAAAGAGTATGGATTAAAAAAATTTGAAAAATTTTTAGCTAGTAAAAATTACTATAAATAAAATAGTTATGATATACTTTTATTAGAGTATGAGGTTTAATATGGCAAGAAGAAAAAAACAAAGTAAAAAAAGTATCATAGTAACAATAATTTTATTGTTACTTTTTGTGTTTTATAATACATATGAAACAGAAATAAAGAATTTTATTAATAGTTATGCTTATAAACATGAATCGTATGATATTAGTGAAATACCAGAATATAGTGGGGAAAACTATGTAATTATCAACAATAATGAACCATCATTTACAGAAAATGATTTAAGCACTGAATCATTTGAAACATATAGTTCACAAGATGCCTTAGGTAGATGTGGTAGTGCTTATGCTAATATTGGTATTGATTTAATGCCAACTGAAGAAAGAGGAAGCATTGGAAGTATTAAACCAACAGGATGGCATACAGTAAAATATGATATAGTTGATGGGAAATATTTATATAATCGTTGTCACCTAATTGGTCACCAATTATCTGGAGAAAACGCTAATCCCGAAAACTTAATAACTTGTACAAGACAAATGAATGTTGAAGGAATGCTACCTTTTGAAAATGAAATAGCAGAATATGTAAAATCTACAAACAATCATGTTTTATATCGAGTGACACCAATATATGAAGGAACTAATTTACTTGCAAGTGGAGTACAAATGGAGGCATTATCTGTAGAAGATAACGGAAAAGGAATTAAATTCAATATATATGTTTATAATGTTCAAGATGGTGTTGAAATAGATTATGTTGATGGAGAAAGCAGGTTAAAATAATATTATAATTAAAAATGATATGATATAATAAATTTATAGAGGTGAGTTATGGAAGAAAAACAAAAAGGGTATTTATTAGGAATTGTGGGTGCCCTAATAGGAGGATTGATTGGTACAATCCCATGGATTATTTTATACGTATATGCAAATATGATATATTCATTACTTGCATTCATTGTTGCAATGGCAGCATTAAAAGGTTATGAATTATTTAAAGGAAAAGTTGATAAAAAATTACCATACATAATTGGCGCTATTTCAATTATTTGTATTACAATAGCAACTTTAGTAATAATACCTAATCTTTTACTAGTTAAAGAAATAGGGACAACTTCATTAGCTAATTTTAAATTATTATATGCTGACAGTGAATTTGCTGGGGCAATAATTGGTGATTATATTATGTCATTATTATTTACAATATTAGGAATAAGTGGTGTTTTTGCATCTATTAAAAAACAAGTAAATAATGGAAGTCAAAAAATAGATTTAAACTATAATGAAAATGCAGTTAGTAATGAAGAAAGAGCACAAATAAAAGAAATATTTGTTAAATATAATGCTTTAGATAAACACAATGCAATTAATAAAGATACATTATTACGAGAAAATGAAGATTTAGAAGAAAAAATAAATTATTTAGTAAGTATAGGTATTGTTAAAATATATAAAAAAGAATATTACTATAACGAAAAAAATGAAAACAAAAAAGTTAATAAAACAAAATCATGGGTTATTATAGCAATAGTATTTGCAGTATTACTAGGTATTGGAATTTTTAGTAGTTCACTTTCTGATAATAATCAAAAAGAAGTAACAGAAAATAGAGTTATAACTTATAATATTCCTAAAGGATATCAAGAATATGATTATGATGATGAAACAGGAACTGGCTGGTATTATTTACCTAAAAAAGATTTAAGTGGTGAATCTGGCGGTGTAGATGTATCTTATGCTACAGATGCAACATTACTTGAAAATATTGATGTATTAAAAGGTAGTCTTAATGATTCATTTACTACTGCAGGATATAAAGTAATTAGTAGTAATGATACTGAAAATGATAAAGGTTATCGAGTTTTAGAATATGTTATAACAATAGAAAATTATAAAGAATATATTTATTATATTTTTAATGGTGATGATTATGCTATTGTAGATGGTATTGAATATGCTGATAAAAAAGATAGTACAGTAGAAACTGCTACTAAGAAAATAGCTAACTCATTAAAATGGAATAAATAAAGGAACTTTTAAAGTTCTTTTTTTATAATAAAAATTTCATATAATTATCACAAATAAATTCTAAAATATAGAATGTTTTAAATTTGTTGAAATATAATTTAATTATTGATAAAATCAATTAATGAAAAAAGTACAGAAAGGAATTTAAGTATGTTTAAATTATTTAAAAAAATGGGTAGAAAACAATTAATATATGCTCTTATTTGTGTAGCATTTATTTCTTTAAACGTATATTTAGAATTAAAAATTCCTGATTATATGTCAGAAATAACTGTGTTAGTTCAAACTGAAGGAAGTAGTTGGGGTGCTATATTAAAAGAAGGCGGATACATGCTTCTTTGTGCTTTCGGTAGTTTGATAGCAAGTTTTGTTGTTGGGTATTTTGCTGCTCATGTAGCATCATATTTTGGAAAAATAACAAGAAAAAGTGTATTTGAAAAAGTAGGTAAATTTAGCACTGAGGAAATTAAGAAGTTTTCAACAAGTAGTTTAATTACTAGAACAACAAATGATGTAGTTCAAGTTCAAATGTTAATTTCTATGGGACTTCAAGCAATTATTAAGGCACCAATTATGGCAACTTGGGCAATAATAAAAATATCAGGTAAAAATTTATCTTGGAGTTTAGCTACCGGAGTAGGAGTAATAATTTTATTAATAACAATTTCTATAATAATGTCATTAGTATTTCCTAAATTTAAAATTGTTCAAAAATTAACAGACAATTTAAATAGAATTACTAGAGAAAACTTAACTGGTATTAGAGTTATTCGTGCATTTAACGCAGAAGGATTTCAACAAAAAAGATTTGAAAAAGCAAATGAAGAATTAAAAAATTTACAATTATTCAATCAAAAAACAATGGGATTTTTATCGCCAGTTATGTCATTAGTATCATCAGGTCTTTCTTTATCGATTTATTTTATTGGAGCAATACTTATTAATGAAGCTAATATGATGGATAAACTTACATTGTTTGGTGATATGGTAGTATTTTCATCTTATGCAATGCAAGTAATAATGTCATTTATGATGTTGATAATGATTTTTATAATATATCCAAGAGCATCTGTTTCTGCAAAAAGAATTTTAGAAGTTTTAGAAACTGAAGAATCTATTAAAGATGGGGATGTAATTGAAGGCAAAGAAAGTGGTACAGTAGAATTTAAAAATGTATCATTTAAATATCCTGATGCCGAAGAATATATGTTAGAAAATATTTCTTTTAAAGCTAATAAAGGTGAAACAATAGCATTTATTGGATCAACTGGTTCGGGTAAATCGACATTAATAAATTTAGTACCAAGATTTTATGATGCTACTGAAGGTGAAGTTTTAATAAATGGTGTAAATGTTAAAGATTATAAAATAGAAGCATTAAATAATGTTATTGGATATGTACCACAAAAAGCAGTAATGTTTAATGGAACAGTTAATGATAATGTTAGTTATGGAGAAAATGGAAAAGCAAAACCAACAGATGAAGAAATAAAAGAAGCAATTAAAGTAGCGCAAGGTACAGATTTTGTTGAAAAAATGGAAGATAAATATGAATCAATAATAGCTCGTGGAGGAACAAATATATCGGGAGGTCAAAAACAAAGAATTGCAATAGCTAGAGCAATAGCCAGAAAACCAGAAATTTATATATTTGATGATTCGTTTAGTGCTCTTGACTATAAAACAGATTTTGTACTTAGAAAAGAATTAAAAAAATATACAGAAGATGCTACAAATTTAATAGTGGCACAACGCATTGGAACAATTAAAGAGGCGGATAAGATATTTGTACTTGACGAAGGTAAAATGGTTGGTTGTGGTACACATAAAGATTTGCTTAAAAATTGTGATGTTTATAGAGAGATTGCTTTATCTCAATTAGGAGAGGAGGAAGTAAATAATGCATCCAGGTAGAAGAGGCCCTCGAACTACAGAGAAAGCAAAAAATTTTAAAAAATCAATGTTAACTTTAGTTGATTATTGTAAACCATATTTAATGCCAATAGTGGTATCAACTATATTGGCTATGATAAGTTCTGTTTTATCAATTATCGGACCAGATAAATTAAAAGATATAACAAATTTAATTACGCAAGGTCTTATGACAGGCATTAATATGACAGAAGTAAAACGCATAGTTTTATTACTAGCTTGTATTTATATTATTAGTGCAGTTTTTGGATACATACAACATTATATAATGGCTGTAGTTACAAATAAATTTTCTAAACAACTAAGAAAAGAAATATCTGAAAAAATAAATAGAATGCCACTTAAATATTTTGATAAAAATAGTTATGGTGATATATTATCAAGAGTTACAAATGATGTTGATACATTAAGTCAAACATTGAATCAAAGTTTAGGAACATTAGTGAGTGCGATTACATTATTAATTGGTTCTATATTAATGATGTTTATTACAAATGGATTGATGGCTTTAACAGCAATATTCTCAAGCGTTTTTGGCTTTATATTTATGTTTATGATTATAGGAAAAAGTCAAAAATATTTTGAAAAATTACAAAATGAAATTGGCGAACTTAATGGACATATTGAAGAAATGTACTCAGGACATAATGTGGTAAGAGTGTATAATGGAACAAAAAAATCCAATGAAAAATTTGATGAAATAAATAATAGACTTTCAGAAAATGTTAGAAAAAGTCAATTTTTATCAGGGTTAATGCATCCATTTATGGGATTTATTGGTAATTTTGGTTATGTTTGTGTTTGTATAGTAGGAGCACTTCTTACTATGAATGAAGTTATTGATTTTGGTGTAATTGTAGCATTTATGATGTATGTAAGGTTATTCACTCAGCCACTTAATCAAATAGCTCAATCAATATCTAGCTTGCAATCATGTGCCGCAGCTTCTGAGCGAGTTTTTGAATTCATCGGTGAAGAAGAAATGGCAAGCGAAAATCATTTAATTAAAAAAATAGTCAGAAATGAAGTAAAAGGTGCAATTGAATTTAAACATGTTAAGTTCGGTTATGATGAAGATAAAACAATTATAAAAGATTTTAATGTTTCAGTTAAACCAGGAGAAAAAATTGCCATAGTAGGACCTACTGGAGCTGGTAAAACAACAATGGTTAATTTACTTATGAAATTCTATGACATAAATGATGGTGATATTTTAATAGATGGAGTTTCTACTAAAGAATTAACTAGAAAAAATATTCATGACTTATTTATTATGGTATTACAAGATACCTGGGTGTTTGAAGGAACGATAAAAGAAAATATTAAATATAATAAACAAAATATTTCAGATGAAAGAGTAAAAGAAGTTTGTAAAGTTGTTGGACTTCATCATTTTATTAAATCTCTTCCAAATGGTTATGATACTTATCTTAGTGATAATGAATCACTATCTTCAGGACAAAAACAATTATTAACAATTGCAAGAGGTATGGTAGAAGATGCTCCATTCTTAATTTTGGATGAAGCTACATCCAGTGTTGATACAAGAACTGAAGAATTAGTACAAAAAGCAATGGATAAATTAACTGAGGGAAGAACTTCATTTATAATTGCTCATAGATTGTCTACAATAAAAAATGCAGATTTAATTTTAATGATGCAAGAAGGTAATATTGTAGAATATGGAACTCATGAAGAATTATTAAAATTAAATGGTAAATATGCCGAACTATATAATTCACAATTTGAAAAATTAGAAGATTAATCTTCTATTTTTTTGTGATAATTTATATGTTAAAATAGATATGACAAACGGAGGTATCGTATGAGTAAAGTAGTAGTAATTGGAGCAGGAGCATCAGGTATAATTGCAAGTTTAAAAGCATCACAAAAAAATGAAGTGTTACTCATTGACGGAAATTCACTGTGTGGTAAAAAAATATTGGTAACTGGTAATGGTAAGTGCAATTATTGGAATGAAGATGTAAGCATTAATAATTATTTTACTAGTGATACGGAAATATTAAACCAGATATTAGAACATAAAAATGAAGTCTTGGATTATTTATATAGTATTGGAATATACCCTAAAGTTAAAAATGGTTATTATTACCCAGCATCAGGACTTGCTGCAAGCATTAGAGAAATTTTTGAAAAAGAATTGGATAGATGTAACGTCAAAACTTTATATAATACGAAAGTTTTAAATGTTGAAAAAAATAATAATAAATTTATTATTACAACAGAATATGAAACAATAGATGCTGATAAAGTAATTATTGCATCAGGTTCTAAAGCTTGTCCAAAAACTGGTAGTGATGGATCATGTTATGAAATAGTTAAAAATTTTGGACATGATATAAATCCGGTATTACCAGCTTTAGTAGGATTAAAGACAAATGATAAGTCTATAAAGGAATGGGCTGGAGTAAGAAGTGATGCTAAAATTAGTTTATTTGTAGATAATAAAAAAATTTTAGAAGAAAGTGGAGAAATCCAATTAACTGAAGATGGTATAAGTGGAATATGTACATTTAATATTTCTGGTTTAGTATCAAAAGCT